>JAKAOI010000016.1 GCA_021812265.1 Chloroflexota bacterium
TCCCGTTGGACTAGCGGTACTGATATGAAGTATATCACATCATAGAGAGGAGAATACATAGCAGAACTCTGGAAGATGTGAACAGAAAAGTCTCTATTTGGGTAAAAAATAAAAAACTGATTTTGACCCCATATCGAAAGGCAGGGAATTATCCCTAGTTCAAAAAACTTAAGACGATAGGCCGCTTGACTGCAACCCACCAGCCAAAGATATGCCAAAGCTGGCAAGATCGGACATGGTCGCGATCTCTTCCCCACGTATCCCAGAGATGAAATCTGCCTATCTTGTTTATAGCATCATAAATACCAATACTGCAACTTTATTTAGGAGTATATGGCTACGTCAATAACCCCATAGCTAAAGCAAGGGGCTTGTATCTACCCTTACGACACAACGACCCAGGGGTGATACCATCGGTTGATTGACGGCAACCGTTTTGATATTGATCGCGGCGTTGGCATCCGCATTCATAGTAAAGCCACAACGCTGGCAGGAGAACTCAGATTGGGTACGACGATTCGCCTTTTCACAATGCCCACACATATGGCAGGTTTGCGACGTATACGCCGGATCAACCAAGATCACGGCTATCCCCTCACGATCCGCTTTGTAGGAGATAAATTGGCGAAGTTGGAAGAAAGCCCACGAATGTCGCTCATAGCGTTGTTCCCGACGAACTGTGATCCGCTCTCGGATTCCCGTGAGGTCTTCAAGAGCCAGTGCCTTGCGAGATACGGCGGCTTTAGTGACGAGGGCTTTGCTAATACAATGGTTCACATCCGATTGAAAACGGTGTTCCTTGCCAGACTTCTTCTTCAGTTTGCGCTTGGCCGATGGGGTATTGACCTTCTGAAGTTCTTCACGCTGCCTCTTGTAGCGTGCTCTGACGGTACGAACCTGCTCACCTGTGAACTGCGCGCCGTCACTGTCGGTCGCTATGTTGACGATACCCAAATCGACGCCGATAACGTCATTATGCTCTTGTTCTTCGGGTTTCTCTTTGCTTTGGGTGACATGCAAATAGTACACGCCCTGGCGCCAGACGAGATCGGCGGTTCCGTTCTCCCACTCGGTATCCGTCAACATGGTGCGTTGTCGTTCACCCATCACCATCTTACAGAGGACTCGCCCCTGAGCGGTCAGGATCGATACTTGATCAAGCGGCTTGAAGGTGTAACTATGGTGATTGTCCATACGGACACTGCCGCAAGGCCCGAACTGAGGACAAGAGGCATCTTTCTTTTTCTTCACCGACGCGATCGCTTCCATTGCTTTGACACGAGCATGAATCGCCAGTTGCGCGAGCAATCCAAATCGGTTGCGCGTCTCGCCATACACACGATGATGCGCCGTGTTGGTGTTGGTAATATTTTCATCCCAACACGTCTGGGCAATCCAAGATGCCGCCGCATTGAACATTTTCATCGTATCCGTCAGGGTAGCATTGTGCCCGTTGATATCCAGTTTTACACACACTGTGCGTATGACGTTTTCTTTCATATACACAGTATCTCATACCTAGAACATTTTGTCAAGAAAGAGAGGTCCGCCTAACGGCGGATGATACTTCCTCCCCATGCCTAAAGGCAGGGGTCTCCGTATCACGAGTTGAGATGATTTTGCTCCGGACAGTAATTTTCATCCTTTCGAATTCTCATTTAATCTTGAAAATGGAACTCAATATCTTGCTCCTTTATTTTCCGAAACAAAAATAAGCCGATTTGAAAATAATTTACTCATTACTGAGGCAGATCCGATTATTGCTTATCTTCAATCAACTATGAGCGATTTCTCCGCAAAAATCACGGATCAGCGCCTATCAGATTTTCATGATTATCTTCAGAGAATCTTGCAAGAAAATAATGGAATAATTACGATCTCACGCTCAGCAGGTATGTTTATTTCTCATTTATAAATTTATACAAATGTTCTTTAGTTCTGAAAAATAATAGGCAGAGACGCTGCTATATTCCATGCTCACGGGCATATAACGCGGCTTGTGTTCGATCTCGCAAGCCGAGTTTGGCGAGAATATTAGATACATGATTTTTTACGGTGCCTTCAGTTATAAATAATGTTTCGCTAATTTCTCTATTCGAAGCGCCTTTCCCCAACCACCGTAAAATATCTTTTTCCCGCCCAGTCAGTTCCGTGGAAACGGTGGTTTCAGCGCGAACAGGCGCGCCGTTTTGTATTGCGCGGCGCACTACCTTTGCGGCAATCGCCGGCAGCAGCGAGGTTTCTCCATGATAAACCGCATAAATAGCCGCCACCAAATCATCAGGCGCGCAATCTTTCAGCAAATATCCCACTGCGCCGGCGCGCAAACCCGCCATAATCAAATCATCGTCATCAAACGTAGTTAACAAAATAATCTTTATACTCGGCCAACGCGCCACAATAAGCTGTGCCGCCTCAATGCCGCCCATAACCGGCATTTGAATATCCAAAAGCGCTATATCGGGAATTTGGCTGCGTGTTTCCATATCAGCTATTATTTGCAGAGCCTCGGAGCCATTTGCGCAAACCGCGTCTACCAAAATATGCGGGCTGGTCAATTCCAGCAGTTTCTTAAAGCCTTCCCGCACCAATCGTTGGTCATCAACCACCATAATATGTATATCTGAATATTGTTCCATAAAAACACCACCTATGCGTATACGCGCAAAAATTGCGCCGACATGCGCCAATTGCCGGCGCTGTCAAAATTCGCCGAAAAACTGCCGCCGCGTTCCTGCACCCGTTCCGCCAATCCAATAAGCCCCATGCCGGCGGAATTACCTGCAGTTTCTTCATGCGTCGCAGCGCCACCATTATTAATAATCGTTACTTCACACCCATTGCCGGCAGAACGTACACGCGCCAGCGCCTTATCGCCGACCGAGTGCTTTCGAATATTCGTCAAACCCTCTTGTACGCAACGAAACAACAGCATTTTAGCCTCTAAATCCGGCTCCTCGTCAATAGCAATATCCAACGCCAGCTTAATATCACCACGAACATGCTCAAACTGCGCCGCCAATTCTTCTAATGAATCTTTCAACGTTTGCGGCTGTGATTCTTCCACGCGCAGCGTCATCACCGATTCATGCACGGCGCGGGCGCATTCCGATACGGTTTTACGCGCCAGCTGCAATTCAGACTGCAAATGATCTAAATCAGCGGGACGCTGCGCATACAGTTTCAGCGCAGTTTCAATCTGCAAAGCAAGAATAGTAAGATAATGACCAAGCGAATCGTGGATATCGCGAGCTATACGATTTCTTTCGCGGGTTATCGCCAATGCTTCAGATTGAATAGCGTAATCGCGCAGTTGTTGATGAGCAAATTGCAGTTCCTGAAGCAATATTTTATTGTTTTGTGATTCAGTAATATTTTTGCGCGCAACATAAGAAAATGCATACACAAAAATAAAGCCTGCGTATATTTGCAGCAATTCAATAGGCAGCAATTGCCTGCTGGATGCGGGATCAGCAATTAAACCCACCGTTACCAATACAACAAGGATAGATAAAAGAATAAGCGATTTCATTTTAGGATAATAAAAAACTATTTCGCCAACAGTAACATACACCAGCAGCCAATCAAAAGTAATTCCCAATGGTAAAATAAACGCGCTGGCTGCCCCAAAAAAAATGATGCCCACAACAGCAATTGCGTTATCGACAATCTCATCTTTTATTGCCGCCCATATAAAAATGATGCTCCACCCAATATTGATAACGGTCAGCGCCACTATACCCGCAGCGCTGCTGCCGGTTTGGAGTATAGAACTGATATAACCGATACCCACACAAACAATACCGGCAAAAAGCTCAATAATAAATTTTGTCCTGTCTCTTACAGTAGGTTGCTCGGGTGTTTGTGCGCACTTCGCGGCAGGCTTTGGTATATGTTTTAAATTTGATACAGCCATCTGTGATTTTTTCACCTTTTATAACGTTAAAATACGCGCCGGGAGGCTCTCAAAATGTGTATAATAATAAAAAGTGTTTTCCTTAGTCAGTTATAATTTTACCATGTTCAAAGCTTTTCTTTGATCTTCAAAGGATACAAAACTCTTATAGGCGTAACAAACAGCATTGAACCTACGCCCCACGCTAAAAGCAACGTCTCATTGAGAATTTCTTGCCTTTGAGTGAAAGAACCGTTGGAGTAACAAAAATGATGTATTTCGACGCACAAAACCCGCGCCACCGATATATGTTGCACTACGAATCATATCAACAGCTTTCGGTTCCCGAATTGATTGCGCTGGGCAGCGTAAATCTGCAAACCGCTGCAATCGTTTGGGCTTTAGTCGCAAGAAAAGCCTCCTTTATTATATCCGGACCCACCGATCCAACTCCGGGAGTCGGCAAAACCACTACTATGAACGCATTATTGCCGTTCCTGCCGGCAGAAAACGAAATGATATATACCATAGGCATGTATGAAGATTTTGCGTTTGTACAAAACACTGTTCCCGCAACAACCACTGTGCTGGTCAATGAAGTCAGTAATCATCTGCCGATTTATATGTGGGGAGCCAACGCAAAACAATTATTTCACCTGCCCCAGCAGGGATATTCAATTGCCACATCGTGCCACGCCGACACTATCGCCGATGTAATGGCTATGCTGCGCAAAGATCTGCATGTGCCGGAACATGATATCGTGGGTGTGCGGCTGATCATCAACATTGGTCTAACCGGGTCGAATTGGCCGCCGCAGCGCCGCTGGCTGACCACCCACTTCATATCTCCCGAAATAACAAATACATCGGGCAAAGCCACACCGCAATTAATCACATCATGGACTCCGGAAAACGACTCCTTTACCTCACCAAATCAGCAAACACTGGCGGCTATTTGCGCATGGGCCGGAATATCCGATGCAGAGTTTGCCGCAGAACTGGCGGCAAGAAAACAATTCTTGCAAAACCTTGACGCACTATCTTATGAAGAGGCCACCGCCGCAATAGCGCAATTTCGCAGCGCGCCATAAGACGGGGCAGGTAATGTTTAGGATTTTTGCTTGTGGCAGCCTTATCGAAAATGTGCACGCCGCGTAACCTTGAACAGGAGTTAAAGCTGTTTGCAAGTCTTCTTTCATCTGAGCAAAATGCAATACATTCGTGTATGGATCCAGCAAAAATCCTAGTTTCACAAAAACCAAATATAGTTTCACATTGGCAAATTATTATAAATAGCATATGATTATGCTGAAATTATTTCTATGTGGGGAGTGTTTGCTCATGCGAACTTTAGGTATTGGCGGAATCATCCTTTCAGCGTTAATAGGGTTGTTCACAGGTCCTCTTTTGGTATATGCTGTAGCCGGCGATTACTGGCGCACTCTTTTTTCATTCAACACCATTGCTTTTGCCCGCCCGTTGGCAGGTATTGTTGGCGTACTTTTAACGGCAGCAATGATTTTTTGGGCAAACAGATATCGCAGAGCCGGAGCCGCCGGCGCAATTTCCGGTTTCTGCGCCGCAATTGGAGAATGGATTGTCGCCATGCTGCCATGGGTGGGTTTTTATTACAATCACGCCGCCTGCGCGGCTTCACAATATTGCCCGATACTCAGCGCAAATGAACTGCGCGCCGGAGCAATTACGGTTGGAATATATTTTGCGATTCTATTTACATTGGCAGGTTTCTGCCTTACCCTATTTACATCCGCAATAATAAGAAGGTTTAACTAAATATGTCTCACTTTATTCCAATACAAAGTCTGAGAAAGTAACCATTTCTTTTTACAAAAAATATTGCTAAAATCACACCGCCATAAATAATCGGTTATTCATAGCAGAATACGGCGATTTATGGCGAGCGTAAAAGTAAAACCAATCAGAAGCCACTGTAAAAACGGCTTGGAATAGCGCATGATACTAGTGTTACAGATGAAATTGATGTACGATAAGGAGCAAAAACGCGCCATGCTAAAAGAAGATCCGTCAGTTGCGGCGGCAAAGTTTATACAAGCGGCGGCAGAACAAATACTGAAGAACGTAAACCAAGTTATAATCGGCAAAGATGATATTGTGCGCTTCGCCATCATCTCGGTTTTCAGCCAAGGGCACATATTAATTGAAGATAAGCCCGGCGTTGGCAAAACCATGCTCACGCGCGCGCTTGCCAAATCTATCAGCTGTTCGTATAAAAGGATTCAATTTACGCCGGATCTTCTTCCCGCCGACGTAACGGGTGTAACCATATTTAATCAAAAAATCGGTAATTTCGAGTATCGGCCAGGTCCTTTGTTTACTCAATTTCTGCTGGCAGATGAAATTAATCGCGCTACACCAAAAACACAATCCGCGCTGCTGGAAGCTATGGAAGAACGCCAAGTTACAGTTGACGGCGCAACATACCAACTACCTAAGCCATATATTGTCATGGCGACGCAAAACCCCATTGAGTATGAAGGCACATTTCCCTTGCCCGAAGCGCAGCTAGACCGGTTTATGATGAATATTCAGCTCGGCTACCCCGACTCTGCAAATGAAATTTTAGTGTTAGAGCAGCAGCAGTTTCAACAGCCCATTGAGTCATTAAACGCTGTAATATCCGCGCAAGATCTGGAAAATGCGCAGGCGGGAGTGAAAAATATTCTGATAAAGCGCGAAATAGCGCAATATATTGTCGATATTGTCTCCGCAACACGCAGCCATCCTAAAGCCTATTTGGGGGCCAGCCCGCGCGGCTCGCTGGCGCTTTACCGCACATCACAAGCTCTGGCAGCTATTCGCGGCCGCAATTATGTGATTCCCGACGATATAAAAACATTGGCGCGGCCAATTTTGGCGCATCGCATTATTCCCAAAAATGATTCCGCCAACGATCCCGCAGAAATCATCGAAACCATTTTAACTGACGCCATCTATACTGCTCACGCGCCAGACAGCCCAGCTGCCCGGCGTTGAAGGTTTTTGTATGAAAAAATTTTTCCGGAGTCAATGGCAAATATATATCGCAATCATCATTACCGGGGCAGTTGCTTTTGCAACCGGATGGCGGCCAATGTCTGCAATTTTTTATGCGCTGCTGTTTTCTACGGTTATTGCCATATTTTTTATTCTGCGGGGCACATCAGGGCTGCGTGTCAGCCGGTCAACTGCGCCGGCGCGAATTCAATCCGGTGAAACAATTGCCGAAAGCATTATCCTTGAAAATCGATCTTGGCTGCCCAAACTGTGGGCGCAAATTAACGACGATTCTACATTGCCCGGCCACGAAAAAGGCTACGTTACCAGCATCGGCGCCCGCAAGCGGATAGAATGGCGGCTGCGCACCGTATGCTCACGCCGGGGACGGTACCAGCTGGGGCCGGTTCGCATTACCACCGGTGACCCCTTGGGATTGTATCAACGCACACAGTTATTAAATAAATCCGCCGAAATATTAGTGTTGCCCAAAACACTTCCAATAAAAGATTTTCCCCTGTTTCCCGGGCAAAGTATTGGACGCGGCAAAAATCAGCAACGAACCCAGCAGGTATCTACCAACGTGGTTACATTGCGCGAATACCTGCCCGGAGATCCATTGTCGCGCATACACTGGCCCATCAGTGTGCGTCAATCGCAATTAATGGTAAAAGAATTTGAGCTGGATCCCACTATTGATATTTGGCTGCTACTGGATATGGATGAAAGTGTGCAGGCTGGTGAAGGCGATATATCAACCGTAGAATATAGTGTTACCATAACAGCTTCCTTAGCGCAATATTTTATCAATTCCGATCTTTCCGTTGGATTCATCATCAATGATCTGCAGAAAACAGTTCTGCCACCGGATCGCGGCAGGCGGCAAAATAATAAAATTATGGATCTGCTGGCGATTGCCGCGCCAAGTGAAACCATGCCGCTGAAAGGAACAATAGCCGCTGTATCTTCAATTTTGCGCCGTAACAGCAGTGTCATCGTCATCACATCATCTATTGATCCGCAGATAGCCGAAAGCGCGCAAAATATTGTGCGGCATGGCGTAAAACCTTACTTTGTGGCGTTAGACGCCGCCAGTTTTATCAACAGCGATTCCGAAAGTGAACCTTTTCTGCACAGTTTACGTCTCTCAAATATTCCATTTGTGCGCATCCGAAAAGATTCTGATATTATTCACGCTTTGCAAACCGGAGTTTCAGCATAGAAAGGCGTGTGGCGTATATGTCATACCAAACTTTTTCAGCCGCGCCGGCCGAAAAAAAATCAAAAAAAACTATCTCACTGCAGCCGGCAGAAGGTTGGTTTACCATTCTGCTGATTGTTATTATGACGCAGATAGTTATCGGAGCCACGGAAAGTATGCAGTGGACTTCGGGCATATCTGTTATTACCGGCACTTCTTTGCTCGGTTCGCTGCTGGGTTTTTTATTCTCTAAAGCAAAGCGCATTCCGCAATGGATTTCTGACATTGCAGCGATCCTTATCGGCGCAGTGTACAGTTTATATATAACCGCCCAAGCGGAAACGCAAGGAGATATTTCTGTTATTCTCTCTAGATTGGTGATATGGGCGCAAACTGTTACTTCCGGGCAATCAAGCAATGATTCCGCGATATTCCTGCTGCTGCTGGCCATGCTTACCCTGTTGCTGGGTTACATTACCATGTGGATGATTTTGCGCAATCGCAACCCTTGGCTGGCAGTTACGGCAAATTGCGTTGTGCTGCTCATAAACTTGAATTACGCCACCGACACCAAGTTTTATTATATGGCGTTTTTTATTGCGACGGCGTTATTGCTGCTCATCCGCGTTAATTTTGTGGAATTGCAGCGTATCTGGAAGAAAAAACATCTGCGACTGGCTCGCGATATTACATGGGATTACTCGCAAATAGGCGTCATCTTTGTAACAGTCGTGCTGTTTTTAACCATTATTACTCCCGGAAACATTACCAATGGCTCGCTGCAAAATTTATGGAACGGCCCTAATTCACCACTCACACAATTGAACACCGCAATTCAAAATCAATTTCAAAAAATATTTTTTGTAAACGGCGGGCCAAGAACAAACGGCGCTTCATTTGGAACGTCCGTTACCTTAACCGGAAGCGTCTCTTTGTCTAATGCAGTTTTCTTCACTTACACATCCAATGATATTACTAACACCTATTTGCAAGGCTTAGCGTTCGATCAGTTTGACGGCCGTACATGGACGCAAACACAACAAAAAACATATCTTGTTGCCACAAACACACTCATTCAGCCAGAAACAACAATATATTCCAAAGTGGCGACCGATATTACATTAGTGAATTACCCATCGGGCAATTTTCTGTTTACTGTCGGTGAACCCGGGTCGGCAAATGTTTCCCTAAACGTCAAAAGTGACGGAATTGGGCTGACATCAGGCGACACTATCGGATCTTATACCGCGTGGATTTCACAAACGAAACTGCATGCAAAAGAAACATTGCAAACGGTCTCTTATGTTTCCAACGCATCAAACGCACAGCTTGAATTGGTTCCGGATCCCGGATCTCCGCAGGCAATTGCGCAGAATTTATATCCGGCGGCGTTTTTAAAGCAATATACACAACTGCCACAAGACCTGAATAACGCACAGGGAGATAAATTGCGCGCAACAATCAATCAAATTGTGGCGCCATACACAAATATGTATGATAAAGTGTTTGCGTTGGTGCAATTTTTTCAAAACCGCGCAAATGGATTTACCTACTCATTAAACAACGCAAACGCGCCGGATAATATTGATGGAGCCGTGTGGCTGCTGCAAACACGATCCGGCTTTTGCACATGGTATGCAACAACATTGGCGGTTATGGCGCGCGCGCTTGGATACCCTGCGCGAGTGATGGAAGGATTTACCCCGGGATCACTCAATCCCGGCACATCGGTGTATACCGTTTCCGGTTCCGATTTTCATATGTGGACCCAAGTCTATTTTCCCGGATATGGCTGGATTAATTTTGAACCAACTCCATCATTTTCCGGCTTTTACCGATTTCCTCCACCTGCCGGCAGCGGAAGTTCTGCCGCCGCAAAGCCACCAACCCGCGCAAAATCACCTACACAGCAACAAAGCCAGCCAACAACAACTCCTATTGTAAAAACCGCAACCAATCCAATAAAAACCACGCCGCCAACTAATGTAAATACAGTGGAATATATTTCACTCAGCGGCATTCTTGCGCTGCTGCTTTTAGCGGCAATCGGACTGTTTTTTTGGGTAAAACTGCTGGCGCGAGGGCTTTCCCCTATAGGAGCAATGTTTTGGAGAATGGCTGTGCTGGGCAGATATACCGGAATGCGCGTCACTCCATCACAAACCGCCAGTGAATTCGGCGCTGCGCTATCACAAAAAATACCCGAGCACGCCACAACTATCACTGAAATTACCTCGCAATACATAGAAGAACGATGGAGCAACGGTACAGCTCGCCAGTCATTTGATATAATACAAAAATGGAAGGCGCTGCGCAGTTCATTAATACGAACCGCAATTGTACAAGCCCCGCTGCGGATGCTCCGCGGCAAACAAAAGAACCGGGAAATGTAAGCATTGAATGAAGAAAATCTAAACCGCATTGCAGAGACGCTAGACGCATATCAAGATTCTGTTTGGATAACCGGCGGCGCGGTGCGTGACGCCTTCATGCATATAACCCCGAAAGATATCGATTTGGTTACCCGCAGCCCCGATGCGCTGGCTGAAAAACTCGCGGCGGCGTTACACGCAAACTGCGCGGTTCTTCATAAAACCGGGGATGTTATTCGCATTACACTGCCGGAAACAGCTATATCACTGGATATTGCGCGCATGCGCGGAGACACCATTGCCGAAGATTTGGCAATGCGTGATTTTACAATAAACGCCATTGCAATGACTGCCGCGCGTGAAACACTTTTTTCCGTGATGCGCTGCAATATTCCGGGTTTAGATATGCGCGCCATCGATCCATATCACGGCGCGCAAGATATTGCCAAGCAAATTTTACGCCCTGTTTCCAATACAATATTTCAAGATGATCCTTTCCGAATTTTCCGCGCGGCAAGGCTGCAAAGCCGCTTTCATCTCACATTTACCGAAGATCTCATCGCCATGGCGCGAACGTCCGCGGGACAACTCATGCGACATGCGTCTTCGCGGATTGCCGGTGAGTTTTTTTTGCTGCTGCAACAGGAAGGGACCGGCGCGCAGCCAATTTTAGCGCTGGATGCGCTGGGTGGATTACAACAGATTATACCAGAATTAGAAGCGTGCCGAGGGTTGCGACAAGGCAGGCTGCATTATTATACCGTTTTCGATCACACTATGGCGGTTTTAGATTTTACCGATAAACTGCCCGAATTTCTGCGCGCCGGTCTTTCCGGTGATATTCCCGATGCAGAACAAACCGACGCAAGCTGCCCGCAGCACCCAATCGGATTACGATTTGGCAGCCATAATACCGCCATTTTGGAGTACCTGCAGCAGCCATACGCCAATGGGCAAACTCGGTTTACACTTATGAAAACTGCGGCGCTGCTGCACGATATCGCCAAACCAAACACCATAGTCCACAAAGAAAACGGATATACTGCTTTTCCAGATCATCCCGAAGCAGGAGAGCCAATAGCCCGAAAGATTATGAAACGAATGCAAGCTTCAAGCGCGTCTCAGGAATATGCAGCGCGCATAACCAAGCTGCATATGGAGCCTAGCAGAAGCATCTTTGCGTATGGCGGGGCCACTCAGGCGGCGTTGCGCGCATATTGCGCCATTACCGAAAATTTTGCTTTAGATACAGGTATGTTTTCTTTAGCCGATCACTTGGGGGTGTATGGGCCTGCGCCGTTAAACGCCTATTGGCGCAAACATTACACATATGTGTCTGGGCTGGCAGCGGCGTATTTTACAAATTATGCAGAGTTGTTTCCTCAGCCGCTGATTTCCGGCGGCGAAATTATTGAACGGTTTGGCGCTGTGCCCGGTCCGCAAATTGCCGAATTGCTGCAATCGGTCCGCGCCGCACAAATACAATACACCATTCAAACAACTCACGAAGCGTATACTATGGTAGAGCGGCTGTTGCGCGAAACCCAAACAGAAAACAGCGCCGACACAGACGTTCTGTAACGCGCTATACTGCGCAGGTGACGGATATGTACTATATACATAGTATCCGTGCGGTAATTCTGGCTATAGGAAACAATGAGAGGACAGGAAACATTCGCATGAACCTTACCGGAATGCTGTTTGCGTCACTGTATCAGGAATTTGCAAGAGATGCGGCCCCATGCCAAAGATTGGCGCGCTCTCTTAGATATCCTTGTTTCTCAGCGCAAGAGCTGCAATAATTTTTATAAGCGACAAAACAGAAGCCTCTAACAAAAGGAAGATAAGATGCCAACAAAACAAAATTTTGCCATATTTTTGGATTTTGATAACACCCTTATTGATAATGATTCACTGAAAGACATCATCAGCTCGCGCATTCATGCAATGTGCGGGGACGATGTGAATCGTCAGTTTTGGGACGCATACGAACGCGCGCGGCTTGTAAACAATGTGGTAGATATTCCGCTGGCGTTTCATTATATGCGCCACGAGCTAACCGATGAAACAGCGCATAATCTTTGGGACGCTTTTTGGGATGCGCCATATAGCAGCGCCATTTTTCCGGGAACACTGGAGATGCTGCAAGAGCTGCGCCAGCGCTATGCCTTTGTTGGGGTAGTTTCAGACGGCGACGCAGTATATCAGCCGCATAAAATCGACCGAAGCGGGGTTACCCGTGCGCTGGATGGCTTAATAAAGGTATTTTTGCATAAGCAAGATCACATGGATGAGCTGTTGCGGTGGGCTGCAGCAAACGCCTATGTAATGGTAGATGATAAACCAGATATTCTGGCGGATTTTAAGCAAATTTTACCGATGATGTTTGTAACCGCGCATGTGCGGCAAGGACACTACGCCAATTCTCCTCGCGCCATAGAGCCGGATGTAAGTTTAGACGCCATTACTGACTTGCTGCATGTGGATATTGTAGAATTAGTTGACCGCGCACGGCGCAATTCCCAACAATCTAAAGTATAAAGACAGGCAGGTAATTTGTGCAAGATCAGCGTTCACCCCATGGATTAACAAAACTATTGCTGCCGGCGGCCACACCATTTACATATATTGGCAGAATATGGAAAAAGACCGGCAAAACACTGCGCGCGGCAATCGCGCTGCTGCTGCTGCTGACAGTCGGCGGAACCGGCTATTTCTTTTATAAAGCCGGTCCGCTGAATCCTCTTCCATGGACTCAGGTTCTGGCAGAGCTGCCGGCGCCGAATTTTCCCA
>JAKAOI010000436.1 GCA_021812265.1 Chloroflexota bacterium
CGATTTTTTCATGCTAAAGCGAAAGTCTTGCACTGATATCGTTTTTTAATGGCGCACGGGATACACACACGCAGAGGGCGGCTCTTGGAGCCGCCCTCTATGCAATTAAAGCAGATATATTTTTCTGGCGCCGTTTTAGGTTTAGGCTATGCCAACCCCGATGGCGCTTTCCGCTTTTACATTTTGCATTAAATATTCCAGCGCGTCAGCCGCGGTATATCTGTCGGATGCGCTGCACATTACTCCGCGCAGAAAACTGAGGTCATCGCCCAGCGTTACCAATTTTTCCTCTTGGTAGCCGGAAGGGTGGGCTTGCCCAAGATCGATATTTGCCATGAGAGCGTTGCATAGACATTTTCTGCCGGCGGTGTCTTCTTCTTTGCCGCCTTTGCGAATATAATCTTTCAGCGGCTCTGCCGGGCATTTATAGCCGACAATGCCGTCACTTCGTTTATATGGTGTGCGCAGTCGTCCGATGTCACAGCGGCGCGGTCTTTGCTGATATACGTCATTTTCTGACAGTGTATTATCCAGTAAGGCTACTTTAAAAGGAAATCCGGTTGGAGAAGCCAGTGGATCGGTAAAAACCGACATATCGCCATTATAGCCTTTTGTCCTGATTGCCTGTTTTACATCTTCAGCAAAGCCGGATTCGTCGCATAAGGCAAATATAGTGCCTGCCTGAATGCCCATGGCGCCTTCATCCAGCGCTTTTTGAATCATATCGGGGTGAGCATAAGAACCTGCCATCCAGAAAGGCAGCCCCAATTCGCGAAGCTGCTGAAAATTTACTGCGTCGCGATCACCGTAAATCGGCTCGCCTTTTTCATTCAGCTTCATTGGGCCGCGTGGAGGCGCGTTGTGTCCTCCGGCGGTTGGCCCTTCGACCACAAACCCGTTTACTTTGCCGGAAGATTTATGTATGAGCATTTTTCCAAGCACTGCTGAGGAAATAATTGCCAGAAACTGCGGTCGTTTTAACTGCGGTTTATTATCCGGGAAGTATTTGGCGGGATTTATACGAATTTCAAAATTATCATCTTTATCGGCCAGATCGACATCTATTTTATAAGCTGTTTCACGATACTCAGCGAGCGCGTCTAGTACACCGGGAACTTGGGTAGGTATGCCGGCGCCCATAAGAATATAATCTACTCCGGCCAGCATTGCCCCAAAAAGCGCGGCTACATGCGGCAGTTGCACTTTTTCCAGCACATTCATGCCGACAACACCGGAATGACCTTCTTTAGCCAGCCACACTTCGGTAAACGCTGCTGCAATAATCAACTCTTCCACATCACTGCGCAGTGGCATGGTGAGCATGGGCACTGTTTTAAATGGGATGTTTTCTGGTTTTCCGCCTGGTATATAGTATTTATCAATAATTCGCTGAGCCACTTCTTGGTTGGGAAAGTGCGCTAACGCGCGCCGCGAATCTCCATTGGAATCTCCCATTTGCAGGCGGCGAGCCAGCACAAGGCCGATAACCGTTCCAGAAATAACGCCTAGGTTGCCAGTTTGTGAAACCGCTTTTGCCAGCTTCCAGTTAGAGACTGCTATTCCCATTCCGCCCTGTATGATTTTAGGGTTTGCCATAAAGCGCTCCTGTGTAAAAAATTGTATGTGTAAAGTACCGGTTTTGAAGCAAATATCTGCTGTATGTTGCGCCGCTCACTGAAAAAAAGAAATATTTTGAGCGTATGGGTTTGCGCAATAAACATAGATACATATCATATTTCGGATATTGCGCATATTAGAGCAGAGAGAAATGGCAAATGTTACAAATTTTGCAGGAAATTGGGGGAAAATTTTTCAGTTCACAGCAAATTTTTACAAAAAAACAGACAACAGCTCAGGGAGTGGGGATCATTACGGGCAATTCTTGCAGATCTAGGATTTGCTTATTCACTGGGTATCTTTTGGAGGCAATGCCATAAGTCAATAGCGGCAATTGATACATCTTGAACATAAAGCGCGCTGTATGTCCTAAATATAAGCCGCCATACGTCTCATTAAGGACTTTCCATGTATCTGTTGCAGGCAGAAACAGCAAGCGTTGCCTAACGCGCAAAACTTGGCGCTCTACTCAAGCGGATACCGGCTCTTTTTACCATTTAATTGGAACGCTTATAGTTCATGAAACCAGCAGGTGTGTTTAAGTATAACATCCTGCGCATTGAGGCGTGAAAGGAAAAACATGATGAAATGGCTGCGAAAAATTTTTAACCGCACAGTACTGATTCGCATTGTTATTGGCGTTTTTGTGCTTGAGAATGTGGTTTTGCTTGTACAGAATTTTGCCTCCCATCCGGATGAGGTTGTGATAACTCTCTCAAAAGTTCAAAACGGCCATACACAAATCATTTCAACAACAGATACCACTTTGAATATTGAGATGGCGTATAAAGATATTAACGGATTGTCGTATTCGTTACCAGATAGTTCAATAGCATTTATGGGTCTGCCACCTCAATATCCATCAACATATTATACCTATCAGGTACAGTTCAAACATTGGGGGATACCTGTTGAAACGGCTAAAACTGATACTGTTGTCAATTCATTTTCTTTCTCTGGAATTTTTAATATCCCAGAAAATAGATATGCCACTTTAGCCGTTTCGTGGGACGAATGGCATGGAACGGTATTTGATAACAATACATTTCCGCAGATAACTAACCCTTGAGCATATTCTAACGTATCAACTTAAGACCAATCTTTCCAACAAAAACAAAGTTTATGATCCGATACTGTCGATCCGATGTATGTATGAGAGGATACC
>JAKAOI010000437.1 GCA_021812265.1 Chloroflexota bacterium
TGCTGGGTGTGGCGCCATGCGGCTGGAAAACGCCGCGCTGCAATGCGCCATGCAAGCGCCGGGTCTGCAATCCAATATTTTGACAAGATATATGAAGAATCTATGGTGTATGCGCAGGCTTCCAAGCGGCGCAGCGGCGCAGCAAGGTATGCACGCAGTATATTCCGGATGGTGTAAGGAAAAGCGCTGTGAAACCTGTCCCATGGCGCATTTGGGCTAGGCCGAATAGAGCAATGAAATTGAGGTGAAGCGGTTGCCTTACAATATTTGTATTATGACTGTGATACGGTTTATTGCGTCTGTTCGCTGAGACACTGTATAATTAACGCAGTTAATTTATAGTAAATGAGAATGTTTTGCTCGAATTGATAAGGATGCGTCAGCGCACATAAATTATTTGCGCGGGAAAGGATAATGTTGCGCGGAGTAAAGCACCGGAAATTGAGAGGTAGATATGGCAAAAGTAGTTTTGCTCGTAGAGGACGATCACGATTTGCGTGAATTGCTTGCTCTGGCGCTGCCGTATTTTGGCGCTTTTCAGGTGGTTACCGCGGAAAATGGCGATATTGGGCTGGAAAAAGCTTGCGAAATCATGCCGGATTGTATTGTGCTGGATGTAAAAATGCCCGGATTAAATGGGTTAGCGGTTGCCCGCGCGCTGCGAGGAGACAGCGCAACGGCAAATATTCCGATAGTTATTTTATCGGCCATGGCGCAAGATTTTGATATGTTTGCTGGGTTTGCTTCCGGCGCTGATAGATATTTGCTGAAGCCGACCAAGCCGCAGACAATTGCCGCCGCTATAGTTGAATCCATGGATATTGCGGCGGCTGAACGTGATAGGATGTATAATGAGTTTGCTCAAAGAAGTGAGGAATGGAATGAAAACATCTAGCCAAGAGCATGAAATGAATACCGCGCCGCAAGAATTAGACAGCGCGCGCGGACTGAGTTTATCTCGGTATGTAAGTGTTATATTTGCTGTTTTGACGATATTGCTGATGGCGGGCAGACTGGTTCTGAATCATTTGCAGCTGGGTCATTTCAGTCGAATTATTGTAATGGTTGCAGTGGCTAATATTGTCAGTGTGAATCTTTATGTGTTTGCGTATTATCTTACTGCGTTTAAAAAAGGTAACTGGGCAGGCCGCTTTATTATTCTTGCATTTCTTATCTCATTATTTTCGGTTCAAACATATCGTGTTTTCCAGTATGGTTTAGATCCTTTAACGATTGCCAGCTTTACCGCCGAATTAATTCCCATTGGGCTTGCGAGTGTGTTAGATAACTCGGCGTTTATGTTTTTAACGACTATCATCATCAACATTGCAACCGCGATTATTATTTTTGGGGCAGGCGGCAACGCGGCAAAATCTTCTTATTTTGTGTATGGCGCATACACTATTAACGTCGTGGTAGAGTGGCTTATTGCAATGCTGGTATTTATGGCGTCTACACTATATAGCCGTGCGTTGCGCGAAGTCGGTTCATTAAAAAAGGCGTATGAACGATCTGTGCAGCTGGAGAATCTAAAAGATCAGTTTATCACCCATGTGAACCATGAATTGCGCACCCCGATTATGACGATGCAGGGCACAATGGAATTTTTGGGAGAGGCGCGCGCGTCATTATCGGAATCTGCTCAAATCGATCTGATCCAGCAAGCGCGGCGCAATGCGCAGCGTCTGGTTGATCTGCTAAGCAGTATTTTAGACGCCCGCCAAGTTGAACGCCGCGTATCAGCCATGGAGACCGAGCCAGCTCATGCGCTTGCATTAGTAAAAGCTGCGGTGGAAATTATCGATCCTTTGCAAAAATATGGTATCCAGATCTCCGGTGATCCGCAGGTATTTGTTTTGGGTCAGAAAACGGCAATCCTGCAAATTCTCACGAATTATCTTTCTAACGCCGTGAAATATTCTCCATCCGGAGCGCCGATTGCAGTTTCTGTTCAGAAAGTTACTTCAAGAGAACATAAAAGAAGCCGCCGCGTTGTTGAACAGGTTGTATTTAATGTGCAAGACGGCGGCTTAGGAGTGCCGGAAGATCAAATACCTTTATTATTTAACCGATTTGTTCGGCTGGAACGCGACTTGGCTTCAACCATTCCGGGAAACGGCCTTGGTTTGTACCTCAGTAAAGTATTAGCTGAATCGATGAGCGGCTCTGTCGGCGTCACCAGCCCGGCGGCAGATGGCGCCGGCAGCAATTTTTGGCTGAAACTGCCGCTTGCCCAAGTAATTGACGATGAAGATACCGCTCCCCGTCCCGCAGTGGCGCAAATGATACCGAGTTAATCAGGGTTCACGGGATTGATCAGCAATACCGGCAGCGCAACACGATGCAGCACCGATTCGGCGACACTGCCAAAAGCCAGTTTCTCCGGTCCGGTTCTGCCGTGGGTAGCCATAGCGATAAGATCTATGCCGTGCGCCGGATCGGTTGCGTAGTGTTGAATTTGCGCTACGGGATCCCCCCAAAGCGTTTTCACGCGAACATTAAATCCCTCTTTTTGCAGTCGCTGCTGCATACTAAACAAATACGCTTCGCTTTGATGCGATAAATCTTCGGTTTTTTTAGGATCATGCGAAGTTGTTGCTATAACTTGCAACAAGGTTACTGCGCCATGAAACACCTTGGCAATGGTCGCCGCCGGTTGCAGAACTGTTTCAGCTAATGATGCGCCATCCAGCGGTATTAACAGCGAAAAAGGCTCTGCGCTTACGTTTTTGGCAAATGTCAGCTCCGAAACTTTCAAGATCATTGTGGCGGAAGATG
>JAKAOI010000438.1 GCA_021812265.1 Chloroflexota bacterium
TCTTGTCGCCGCCTCTGCCATTGGTTTAACAATTTTTGGCTTTATTATGTATCGCGGGGTCGGCTATTATGGGCCGCCGTTTTGGCCATATGTAACTGCTGTGGCGCTGTGTATACTAAGTATAGGTATGGGGTTGCAAAAATCGCGTAATTTGCGAAAAATCAGGCAGACAAAACTGCCAAAACTTTGGTTTTTGCGCCTGTTTGGCTTTTGCGGCGCTGTGTATGAAATTATCAGCTCCGGATATTTTCAGCCGCGTATTCCTGCAGGGGTTGCAATCATCATCACTGCCTGTGTGTATGGGTATATGGCGGCGCAAGTTTGGCGCTGGAGCGGCATTGAAGGATGGGGGCGCCGGCAAATTTTGGCGCTGTGCTTTGGCTTTCTAGGGCTATTTATCTTTATTGTTGCGCCGATTGTTGAAGTTATCGGCCATATTGGCGCTAAACCTGCGCATGGCTCGCTGCTTATTGCAGCGCTATACTGTATCGCATTGGCATATTTATCTCATCGAGAAAAGAAAGCCGCCAATATTTTCGTTATGCCCTAAAATGTGATAGGCTAAGAATGATATGTGAAACAGATGTGATATCGTCTGTATATACTTAAAAATGGACTATGGCTGGTTCAAGTAAACCTATTTATTTGAATTCGCTCATGGCGCAACGGCGCGCAGGAATCAGAGCGCTCTCATCGCCGGCTGTTTTCGACGTTCAGGGTTTCCGTAGCCTCTTTTTCCGCTCAAAATGAGAATTGAGCAAATAATATCGATATATATGAGGTCTCAAAAAACTATGAGTCAGAAATGGGTTACCGTTGATGGCAATGAAGCTGCTGGGCGCGTCGCCTACATGCTGAGCGATGTAATGGCAATTTATCCAATTACTCCTTCTACACCAATGGGCGAAATGGCCGATACTTTGTCGGCGCTTAATCAAAAAAATCTTTGGGATACCACACCGGTTGTTGTTGAAATGCAATCCGAGGGCGGCGCAGCCGGCGCCCTGCACGGCGCGCTGCAAACCGGCGCTATGTGCTCCACTTTTACGGCGTCGCAAGGCTTGCTGCTGATGATTCCAAATTTATATAAAATTGCCGGCGAAATGACTCCCGCCGTCTTTCATATTGCAGCGCGCTCTATCGCCACACAGGCGCTGTCGATATTCGGTGACCACTCCGATGTAATGGCTGCGCGCAGCACCGGTGTGGCCATGCTTGCCTCGTGCTCACCCCAAGAAGCGCAAGATATGGCAATGGTGGCTCATATGGCCACACTGCAATCTCGCATTCCGTTTATGCATTTTTTTGACGGTTTTCGCACATCACATGAAATTAACAAAATACAACAACTTGCCGTCGAAGAAATGCGCGCCTTAATAAATATGGATCTTGTACGGGCGCACCGCTTGCGCGCGCTTTCGCCGGATCGCCCTATTTTGCGTGGATCGGCGCAAAATCCCGATGTATATTTTCAAGCCCGTGAATCAGTGAATCAATACTATCAGCGTGCGCCGGAAATTACGCAGCAAGCTATGGATGCCTTTGCAAAGGAAACCGGCAGAGTATACCACCTAGCTGATTATTACGGCGCGCCCGACGCAGAACATGTAGTGGTTGTTATGGGGTCCGGCGCTGTGACGGTAGGTGAAACGGTAAACTATTTGAACAGCCATACGCAGGAAAAAGTCGGCGTTCTCAATTTGCGGCTGTTCCGGCCCTTCCCTGCTGATTATCTGCTGCGCGCGCTGCCATCTACCGTAAAGCGTATTGCTGTGCTGGACCGCACGAAGGAACCCGGCAGTGAGGGTGAGCCGCTCTTTTTGGATGTTACCGCCGCAATTTCTGAAGGCGTCGCCAACGGAACTGCGCCGTTTGCGCAAATGCCGCTGATCATCGGCGGGCGTTTTGGGTTATCTTCAAAAGAATTTACTCCGGCAATGGCTGCCGCAATCTTTCATGAACTGAATGCGCCGAAGCCGAAACCACGATTTACAGTAGGCATTGATGATGATGTAACCCATCTCAGCCTGAAATACGATCCGGCGTTTTCTATTGAACCGGATAGTGTGGTGCGCTGTGTATTTTGGGGTCTGGGATCGGATGGCACCGTGGGCGCCAATAAAAACTCGATAAAAATCATTGGTGAGGAAACGAATAACTATGCGCAGGGATATTTTGTGTATGACTCTAAAAAAGCCGGCACGGTAACTGTTTCACATTTGCGCTTTGGTCCGGATCCTATCAATGCGCCATTTCTTATAGAAAAAGCGCAGTTTGTGGCGTGCCATCAGTTTTCGTTGCTGAATCGTTTTAATACGTTGAAGCAAGCTGCCGATGGGGCAGTTTTCTTATTGAACAGTCCGTATGCTCCAAATGAAGTTTGGAGCCGCCTGCCGGTAGAGGTTCGCCAGACGATTCGTGAAAAGCGCCTGCAATTATATGTTATCGACGCAACAACGGTAGCCCGCGATGTCGGTATGGGTGGCAGAGTAAATACAATTATGCAAACGTGTTTTTTTGCCATAAGTAATGTGCTTCCTAAAGCCGAAGCTATCGACGCCATTAAACATAGCATTGAAAAAACCTATCGCAAGCGCGGAGAAGCCGTGGTGCAGCGCAATTTTGCCGCGGTAGACGCCGCGCTGGATCATCTGCATGAAGTGGCGATTCCCTCCGTTGAATCTGACAACGCGCCGCAATTTTTCCGCAGGCCTGCTATTTCCGGCGTTGCGCCAGACTTTGTGCAAAACAAGATCGGAA
>JAKAOI010000439.1 GCA_021812265.1 Chloroflexota bacterium
CGATCTTGTTGGTTTGCTGAGATCATTGGTAGTATTAGTCTCCGGCGTCATTTTATTTAATCCCTTCTACATTTTGCAATATTGTCAGAATTTCCGCATATTCAGTGTCATTTAAACGCAGCAGCGGCTCTCTTGGGCTATCTGTATAGCCAAATACAGCGCGCAATGCCGCCTTCAATCCTGCCGGACCAAACCGTGAGGTTACGGCGCGATTTAATGGCAATATCTTATTTTGGTCATTGCGCAGCTCTTGCAGAATCATCTCCGCCGGCGCATCCAAAGACGTGGAGTTCATAACAGTTTGCCATTTTTCAAAGAACCGGACCAGATACCCCGGAATAACATTCGCTGCAGCGGCAATAGCGCCTTTTGCGCCGATTGCTAAAGCGGGCAGCAAAAAACCGGCGCTGCCCGCCAGCATAATAAATTGCTCTTCTGCTCCGGATATAATTTCCATCATCTTTACCAATTGCCCGCTGCTGTCTTTCATCCCAATGATATTAGGGTGTTCCGCCAGTTGCAGCGCCAATTGCGAAGAAATATCAATGCCGGCAGCGTTTGCGGGCATATTATATATCAGCGCAGGTATCGGGCTGGCAGTTGCTATCGTTTCATAATACTTGCGCAACGCAGCAGCAGTCATATATGTCGGAAATGCAAATGGCGGGAGAATCAGCGCAAAAGACGCGCCTAAATCTGCCGCGATAGCGCAATTTTCTGCCGTATCGCGAACAGTTTGTGCGCCGGTTCCTGCTAAAAGAGGTATAGAGCTGCCACACGCATCCAGCGCAGCGCGCACAGTTTTTATCACCGCAACGCGCTCCGCTTTATTCAGCAAAGGAGCCTCGCCGTTAGATCCCAGCGCTAATATACCGCCTAACCGAAATGATATCACATGATTTACATGTTTTTTAAGTGTCTGGGTATCAATTTCACCGGATTCGGTAAAAAAAGTTGGGACTGGCGGAATTATTCCCGCCAGTGTATGTTTGGGAGCGCTCATACATAGCTCAATTCTTCAAGAATATTAGCAAATCCATGAACGCTTTTATAAAATGTGGCAATGCTGGTGTGTTCATTGGGAGCATGGGCGCCGTCACTCTCCAAACCAAACCCAACAACAAACGTTTCAGCGCGCAACACCTGCTGCAGCGTTGTTGCTATGGGAATAGAGCCACCGCCGCGAGTAATAACACATTCCGAAGCAAATAAATTTGTCAACGCGCGGCGAATTCCCAATCCAGCGGAAGATTCGGGATCGCTTAAAAATGGCATCCCGGCGTCAATTAACTGAAGAGATGTTTGTACTCCCGCAGGCGTTAACTGCCGCACTCGATTTTGCAATAATTCAAATACTTGATAGGGATCTTGTCCCGGAACCAATCGCAAACTCACCTTTACTCGCGCCAAAGCAGGGATAACAGTTTTAGAGCCTTCATCTTGAAAGCCGCCGATAAACCCATGCACTTCAAGAGTTGGTCTGCCCCATGCGCGCTCAATAGGTGTATAATCCGGTTCGCCAATCGGGTCAGCTTGCAAAAGATTGTGAAATGTTGTATCTGCGTATACGGCAGATTTTTGCCATTGCAGCCGTTCTTCATCAGAAATCGGCGCAATCATTTCATATAATCCCGGTATATGGATGAATCCGTTTGTGTCTTTTAAACCGGTGATAATTTCTGCCAGCGCAAACAAAGGATTTGGCGCATTTCCGCCGAATCCGCCGGAATGAAGATCTTGCGGGGCGCCTTTCGCTATTATTTCAGTATATAAAATGCCGCGGCAGCTATAGCACATGGTTGGAACGTTTGGAGCCACCAATCCGCCGTCGGCTAAGATAACAATATCACTTTGCAATTTTTCGGGATGCTCGCGTGTATATTTTTCTACCGATCTGCCGCCGGATTCTTCTTCGCCTTCGTAGTACACTCGTACATTCACCGGCAATGTTCCATCTGTTTGTAAAAACGCTTTAATAGCATGAAGGACGGAAACTGCCTGAAGTTTATCGTCGGTTACGCCACGGCCATATATAAGATCGCCCTCGATATATGGCTCAAACGGATCGTGTGCCCATTCATCAACAGGATCTACCGGCTGCACATCATAGTGGGCGTACAACAAAACTGTTGGCTTCCCCGGAGCGTGCAGCCAATCCCCATACACCAGCGGCAAGCCGTCGGTTTCAATTACTTCACAATGTTCCAATCCCGCGCCGCGCATCATCTGATATACAAATTGAGCGGCGCGCCGGGAATGTTCATCATATCTGCGCAACGCGCTTATTCCCGGAATGCGCAATAAGGCGCAATAATCTTCAAACGTTTCTTCTTTATGCGTATCGATATACGCATGTATCGCAGTAGATTGTGTTGTTTTCATAGTTTTGGACTCGGTTTCGATTTGATGAGGTTCAGTGTATACGCCAATGTCTTTTTGTTATTAAGACTTTCGCTTACAGAATAGCCCGTAAAGCCGCCGTCCCTTTCGGGCGAGCGGATGTACGGGATTGCGTCGGCTTGAGCCAGAGATGGAATAGTGCTATGTTCTCCAAAACATGATATATTGTCTTACGAAGTCTGGCGAAAAGAGGCATACGCCGAAGCACTATCTCCCTAACGGATGATCGGACTTCATTGAATGATGTTTCCGTCCCTTCGGGCAGAGGGAAACGGGATCGGCGTGACCGGTCAAAACGCTTGGGGACTGATGACATCTATCATGCGATGGGTTCCATCTTGTGGTAAGTCGC
>JAKAOI010000440.1 GCA_021812265.1 Chloroflexota bacterium
TCCTGCGTCGTATGGATATTCTTTATATACTGTATTCGTCCACTCCCACACGTTCCCCGCCATATCCATCACTCCATACGGACTCGCCCCTTGCGGATACCTCCCCACCGGCGTTGTTGTTCCCGGCCCATTTTCCCTCGTGTTCGCCTTGTTTGCGTCCCACCTATTTCCCCACGGGTAAATTCGCCCATCCGTTCCCCGCGCCGCTTTCTCCCACTCCGCCTCACTCGGCAGTCTCCACTGCTCTCCCGTTACTTCACCCAGCCACTTCGCATACTCCTGCGCGTCATACCAACTTATAAATACTACCGGATGCTCCGGTCGCTTCTTCTGCTCTTTCCATTGATATTTCTTGACTCGTTCCCGCACCGTTGCGTCATCATATTGTATGTTTAATCGCTTCAAATACTCGATATACTGCGTGTATTGTTCTTCTTCCTCCAACATTTTCTTCCCCGTCGCTTCCACAAACAGCGCATACTCCGCCACCGTCAACGGATATTTCCCGATCTCATACGCTCCCAGCGGCATGCTCACCTGCGGCGTTTCATTGTCACTCGCCTCTTTATCTCTGCTTTTGTCACTCCCCATGGTAAACTTCCCCGCAGGTATCGGCGCCACCGGCGGAATCATATATTTCACTCCACTTCTTCGATCTCTCCACCCCTCATACCCCAGCTTCGCCAACCCTGCCACTATCCCGATCTCATCCCGTTCTATTATGTTTGGCTTCGGCCATTCCGTCTGCCGCGGCTCTTCCACTTTGCTTGGCCCATCCTTCAGCAACAGCGCTTGCGCGATCTCATTCGCCACCTCTTCCCGGCTTCGCCCCACTGCATCTATCGCTTTCAAATGCGCCAACTTGGCCCAATTCGTCGCTTTTTCTCGCCCCTTTTCATCCCGCGTCATCATTGGCAGATTCTTCTCCAGCAACACCGGCAAAATGATTCTCTCTGCTCCCTGCGCTATATTATGCTCTCGGCTATTCTTATATGTCAGATATTGCTCTATTTCCTGCGCCACCCACACCGATTCATTCGATACCTTGCTCAGCATGACCACCAGCGCTTGCCTCTTCAGCAGCTCCAGCGTGATATCCGCCGTTATTCCATGCGCATTTTGCAGGTTTGATAAATCTATCCACACATCGATTCCTTTCGCACGCAATCGCATTGCGTAATCTGTGCATTCCTCGTTATCCGCATGCGCATGGCTCATAAATGTCGTTCGGTACACTGCCATTATTTTGCTCTCCTGTCTTCTCGCTTTTTTGCTTTATTTCTAGTATACCGTTTCCATCCCTTCTTTGTACACTGTTTTGGTATTTCTGTGGCTTTTTACCGCACGGTGTATATGCTATATTCAGCAAGCATGTTGCAAAAAAAAGAAACATATATTTAGGGCGCCACAATCCCCGCACAAGGGACCGCAACAACCCCTTTCTTGGATAACACTTGCCCAATTTTTTGCCGCCGGCGCAAGTCAACTCTATTCATCTCCAATTCTTGACTAATATCTCATTCACATTGCCCCGTCCGGCAGCATCTGAATTAATTGTACGTTTTGCCAACACGGATACTATTTCATATCGCGCGTCATTATAGAGGTCTCTAATAAATTCTGTATCAGCATTGCTCAGCAAACATTGTATCCCGCGATCGGTTAAATCTTGAAAAACATTGCGCAACCGAGTTTGTTCGCCTTCATCAAACCCATCAGCTTGATATCCGGTAAAATTTGCGTTATTAGGACTGTGATAAGGAGGGTCAAAATAGACAAATGACTGCTTCTCAGCATTTCGAACCGCATCAGCAAAATCTCCGCGCATTATGGTTATCTCATTGCCGTTGTCGTTTAAATAAGTACTGATAGCTCGCAATACCGCTTCTTCATATATGACCGGATTTTTATATTTTCCGTAGGGAACATTGAATAATCCTTGCGAATTGACACGGTATAAGCCATTATAACATGTCTTATTCAGAAAAATCAGCCGCGCGGCGCGCTCAATAGGACTTAACCTGCCAAAATCATCCGGGGTTCTATCTAAAGATCGAATCTCATAAAAATATTCCTCCGAAAGGTTCTCTTTATGTTTTTTCAGTAATTCAATCAACACATCAACATTATCCCGTATAGCTACGTATGTTCCTATTAACTGCTCATTGTAATCATTGATAACAACATGTTGTGGTTGCAGCTCAAAAAAGACGGCGCCTGCGCCAACAAAAGGTTCATAATATGTGTAATCATATATTTGCGCAGGCAGATATTTTTGTATTTCGGGCAAAAGCTGCCTTTTCCCCCCGGCCCATTTCAGATATGGCTTAATCAGCGGATTTTTTCTCGCCATACAAATTACCCTTCAACATCTTGCTAAAACTTGATAATAGGATAAAATCATGCATGCGTCAAGCAGAGAACCAACCTTACAATATAACAGCAACGCAGCCATTCAATATTTTTCATTCCAGTTTATTTAGGACTTTCGCTTGAAAAAGAAGCGCATGGTTCTCATATCTGAAACAGCGGGAGATCTGGGGACACCCCAGAACCACGTGCAAGAGGCGCCTGCCCATTGCACATCCTCGATGTCCTATGTTGCAGCGAAGGTCCTGATATTTAGCAAGAAATGCTTGCATCCCCGTTGGTTTCCCTATGGGGATGCAAGCATGGTCACCCGCAGGTGACTGTGGGAAGAATACCTATCTATTGTGATATACTCTGGTTATGAGTGAAT
>JAKAOI010000441.1 GCA_021812265.1 Chloroflexota bacterium
AGGGAGAGGTGGTGACACCCCAGAACCCCGCGCAAGGGGCGCCTACCCCTTGTGCATCCCCAATGTTCCATGTTGAAGCACTTGTTTCCTCGTATCTGCAACAAAGGGAGAGCTGGAGACACCCCAGAACCCCGCGCAAGGGGCGCCTACCACTTGTGCATCCCCAATGTTCCATGTTGAAGCACTTGTTTCCTCGTATCTGCAACAAAGGGAGATCTGGGGACACCCCAGAACCCCGTACAAGGGGCGCCTGCCACTTGTGCATCCCCAATGTTCCATGTTGAAGCGAAGGTCCTGATTCTTGTTCAAAACAGCCACACAAATTCGCAAAAACACCGGACAAGCGCGAGCAAAGTTCATAGGGGCAGCCGCTCGCTTGGTAAACGTTCCTTGTTTAGGAATTCTTCCGCAGCGTTCCGAATCATGGCTGCAAGCAAACAAAGCGCGCCGTTACGCCATATGACAAAAAAATAATCACAACATAGAAGCAACTGATAAGGAATATTCCTGTCATTTTTTATTCATTCGACAAAGTATAATTTTAAATGTACTACCGTTTCGGATACAGGCTGCATTGTGATATTGTGTACAATGGATTTGTATTCGATATGCGAAACTTGCGCTGCCAATAGGGATCAAGCGCTATTTGCAAAATATTTTTAATTTCAAGGTTGTAGATATATGATGTCGGTATTGTTTGACGCGCGCGCGCAAACAGGCACTTCGCTGGCGTTTCACATAATTATCGCGTCGTTCGGGGTGGGTATTCCCTTATTTTTGCTGATTACCGAAGGTTTATGGTTGAAAACCGGCGAACAAGATTGGCTGATACTCACGAAACGATGGACTAAATATTTTGGTGTTTTATTTCCGATTGGCGCAGTATCCGGAACCATTCTGTCTTTCGAACTGGGTTTGCTTTGGCCAACATTTATGCAATTTTCTGGCGATATTATCGGGCTGCCGTTTGCGTTGGAAGGTTTTGCCTTTTTTATCGAAGCAATATTTTTAGGGCTGTACATTTATGGCTGGAATCGCTTAACCCCCATTCAACATTGGCTGACATCTGTTCCCTTAGCGATAAGCGGCGCCGCTTCAGCGTGGTTTGTTGTTTCTGCTAACTCATGGATGAACTCACCATCCGGATTTGAATATAAAAACGGTGTATTAACGGGAATTAATCCGGTTGAAGCTATTTTTAATCCCAGCACACCAACCGAAACTATTCATATGCTGCTGGCGGCCTATGAAGTGACCGCGTTCGGCATAGCAATGATGTTTGCGTTTGGCATATTACGCGGCCGCAGCGAAACATGGATGAAAAAAGGCTTACTGGTTTCAATGTTATTAGGGACTATTGTTGCGCCATTGCAAATTATCAGCGGCGACGCCAGCGCCAGAGCCGTTGCGCAGCTGCAGCCGGCAAAACTTGCCGCTATGGAGGCGCTGTACCACACTACAGCAGGAGCGCCGCTTTCAATCGGCGGCATTCCCAATAACGCAACGCAAACAAACTCCTTTGCTATAGAAATCCCGAAAGGGTTGAGTATTTTAATAAATGGGGATCCCAATTCCACCGTTACAGGGCTAGACACTTTTCCGGAACCGCTGCGGCCTAACCCCGCATTGGTTCACCCATTTTTTGATATGATGGTGGGTATAGGTTTTCTTATGTTGCTTGTTACAGTGGTTTTTTGGTTTTTATGGTATCGCGGCAAAAAAGCAATTCCCAGCAATAAATGGCTGCTGCGAAGCATTATTGCTTCGGGGCCGCTTACCGTTCTCGCCTTGGAATTTGGCTGGATGGTAACAGAAGAAGGCCGGCAGCCATGGGTTATTCAGGGAATATTATTAACAAAAAATGCGGTAACTACGGCTCCCGGAGTAGATGTTGCATTCGCTGTTTTTTCGTTTTTGTATGTCGTTTTAGGTGTGGTTACAATATATTTATTGCGCCGCTTCGATGACACAAAAGAAGCGCTGACAAAAAGCGCCTTAGATTCTCCGGCAAAGTAATCCTGAAACGAAAGTGGTGATGTACTATGACATTGCAATATACAGTGGCTGGCCTTGTTTGGCTGGCGCTGACTGCTTACGGCGTTCTTGGCGGCGCAGATTTCGGCGGCGGCATTTGGGATCTTTTTTCATATGGCAAATTAGCGAACCGGCAGCGCAACGCAATTATTAACGCTTTGGGTCCGGTGTGGGAGGCCAATAACGTTTGGCTGATTTTTGCAATTGTGCTTACTTTTACAGGATTCCCAACCGTATTCAGCGCATTATCGCAGGCGCTGTTTATTCCTTTAACCATTGCGCTCCTCGGTATAACCCTGCGGGGAGCAGCGTTTGTTTTTCGCAATTACACACCGCGCAGCAATTTTCAATATGAATTATGGGGCCGCACATTCAGCGCGGCAAGCATTATTACGCCTTTTATGTTTGGGGTATGCGCCGGAGCAATTGTCGGAGGAAATATCCGATTTTCCGCCGGTGTAACGACCGCGAACTATTTTACAACATGGGTTACGCCTTTTGCTATCGTATGCGGTTTTTTTGCGTTGGGCATGTGCGCCACTTTAGCCGCAACATATCTTGCAGTTGAAGCAGAAAACGCGCAAGACTCCGAACTTTCGGGATTATTTCGTTTTCGAGCAACAGTTGCCGGAGCAATTACAGCAGTATTTGGTCTATTTGCTTTTCTGCTTTCCAGCGGTGACGCGCCGCTAGATCGGA
>JAKAOI010000442.1 GCA_021812265.1 Chloroflexota bacterium
CGACAGAGATGAGATTCCTATGTTTGCCGGAGAATAATCTAAGGAAAGGGCAAGTTGTATGATCTATGACGCAGCCGTTATCGGCGCAGGAGCAATGGGAGCCGCCGCGTTGTGGAGATGCAGCTTGCGCGGCGCCAAAGTAATCGGCTTTGAGCAGTTCTATCCCGGCAACGACAAAGGCTCATCATATGGTGAATCACGAATGATTCATGCGGCGTATTTCGATGATTCGCGCTATACACCCTTTGTTTTGCAGTCAATACAGCTCTGGCGCGAGCTGGAAGAAAGCTGCGGCTTATCGCTGCTGCGCAGCAATGGGGCGCTGATAACCGCTTCTGCGGAATCGGCTTTGCTGAAAAGCGCGGAGCAAAGCGCGCAAGAATATCAAGTGCCTTATACACTGCTTTCCGGCGTTGAACATAATACACAATTTCCTCAGCGAATAGTGCGTGAAAACGAAATTTCGCTGTATGAAAAAAACGCCGGATACGCGCTGCCCGAAGCCTGCGTGGTGAATATGACTGAACAGGCGTTATTGCGCGGCGCAGAAATACATAGCGGCGCCAAAGTAACCGGCATTGTGTGGAAAACCGATACGGCGGTTATTTCTGCCGAACATACCGAGTACGAGGCGCGCCGCGTTATCTTATGCGCCGGAGCATGGACAAAATGGCTGCTGCCGGAACTGCATTTGCCGTTGGAGGTGGAAAGACAAGCGCAGTTTTGGACGCTGCCGCGCATTCCGGAGGACGCCGAACCCGGAGGCGCATTTGCGCCGGAACGGTTTCCGGTGTTTTTGCACGAATACGCCGCAGATTCACTGATGTTTGGTTTTCCGTCGGTGGATTGCCGCACAGTAAAATTAGTTGCGCGCCAAAATGGCAGCATTACGCATCCCGATATGCTGGACCGTATCGCGCACGAGGAAGACGCCGATGTAATTACTGCATATATCAACCAATTCTTGCCGGGCCTAATCCCGGAACCGCTGAACGCTAAAATATGCATGTACACCAATACCCCCGACAAACGCTTTATTATCGGCGCGCCGGTTACCCATCCCACAGCGGTTATGCTGGCAGGATTTTCCGGTCATGGCTTTAAATTTGCTCCCATATTTGGCGAAATAGCGGCAGAACTGGCCCTTACAGGCGCAACTTCTTGGGATATCTCCCTATTTTCCCCCAACCGCTTTCAATAAAATAATCGTTCCGCATAACGGCGCACACCCATGTGGTACGCTGCGCCATCATCCAAAAGATCGCTCTGCGTGTATAGTATTGCAGATGAATATTCGTATTTGCGAATATTCGCATTTGCGATAACACTTGATCTGTCCTTGTAAAATTTTCTATAATATAGAACGGACATACAAAAACAAACTTGATAAGGTCATTCGCAGATACGCATATATCTTTTAAGCGCAGCAAGCGGCGGCTTTCTGTGCGCCGCCGGCGGGTACAGGGCGGTGGTCTATCTGCTCATAACGGAAAGAGATGTTTATGGGCTATGCGAAAACCTATTACACACATGACACATATGTATGCCGGACGCAACCGTTTGCGCCGGCATGGAAGTAAAGCAGGCGCAAAGAGGAAAGGACTGCACATATGATAGCGTTTCGTCGGATATTTAGCGATTCCACCCCACAGGTTCGTCATAAAGTTACAGGAATGTATATATTTTTACTGAGTATCAATATCGTGTTATGGGCGGTAACAGTATATTATGCTATGCAGTTTCCGTTTTTGCTGCCAATTGCGTTTGCGGCGTATGGGTTTGGGCTGAAACACGCCGTAGACGCCGACCACATTGCAGCAATAGATAATGTAACACGCAAATTGATGCAAGAAAAAAAACAGCCGGTAACAGTTGGATTATTTTTCTCGCTGGGCCACTCCACCGTGGTAGTTATCATGTCTGTGCTGGTTGCCGCAGGCGTTGGTTTTATACGCAAGGGCTTAGTAAACGGCTCTTCCTCACTGCTGACGACATTTGGGTTGATAGGAACCTCTATATCGGCAATATTCCTGATTGTAATTGGTGTTATCAACCTTGTAATTTTATTTCAAGCGTTGGGAGCCTTTAAATATGCCGCTGCCGGAAACCCGATTGGCGATAATATAGATGAATATCTGAATAAACGCGGCTTTTTTGCGCGCATCTTTCGCGGTTTATTTAAGTCTATAGACACAAGCTGGAAAATGTATCCGGTTGGTTTTTTGTTTGGGCTGGGATTCGACACCGCCTCAGAGATCGCAATTTTAACGGTATCCGGCTCGCTTGCCACTCAAAATATACCGTTTTATGTTTTGTTGCTGTTTCCGCTGCTGTTTACCGCCGGCATGAGCCTTATAGACACCACCGACGGCATATTAATGCTGGGCGCATATGGCTGGGCGTTTATGAAGCCTATTCGCAAATTATACTATAATGTATCCATCACTACCATCTCTGTATTTGTTGCGTTTGTAATCGGCGGTATAGAAACTATCAGTGTTATCAGCGGACTGCTGAATCTGCATGGCGGCGTTTGGGATGTGGTAAACGGTGTTAGTTTCGGCAAAGTCGGAATAAGCATTGTGATTATATTGTTATTAAGCTGGGCGATTTCAAGCATTATTTATCGCATAAAAAAATACGATGATATCGAAATTAGCGCCACACAGACAGGAGCGCAGGAATAGCGGCGCAATATATATCAGTATTCTCGCTTCTGGCATAGAACAT
>JAKAOI010000443.1 GCA_021812265.1 Chloroflexota bacterium
ATTGCGGCCATTCAAAAGCGAGGATCAAAAAAAAGCCCGCTTATGCAGCGGGCCGTGTGGTGGAGATGGGGGAGAGTTGAACTCCCCGTCCAAGCAAAAGACTAAAATGATGTACTACAAGCTTAGTTGATATATAGTATTCTTGCCCGCAAATATCATATCAACAAGATTTTGTGTGGCGCAGCCTGCTAATCTTAACACACAAGCCGCAGGCGTGCGTGTGTGGGCGTCCCGGCTAAGTGACGCCTCTTACTCATCCGCCGGAAGAAAATGAGGGAGACGCGCTTCACTGTAGTTTAGGCAGCGAGAGCGAGTGCCGGAGCCGCAGCTCCGAAAGCTGTCTTTTTGGCAGCTATGGTTTTGCCAGTGATTAACGAGAGTGCGTCTGGCGCCTCGGCTTGCAATCAATCCACTCTTTTTCCTGTCGAAACCCGACATCCCCAAGAGTATTAGTATTATACTACATAATGGTGTGTCTTTGCAACCTGCTTAAAACGCAATACTGCTGTAATTGCTACTATCTGTGGCGCAGATAATTGCGCCACTGGATCTCATTATAGACTCAGTGGCGCCGCATTGTGATGATGAGCGAATATTGGCTTATTCAGAAGCTGCTGTTACTTCTGCCGGAGCCGCAACGTGGGTTGATTGAACGGATTGCGCCGGCGCAAAATAATGTCTGCCGATGTGCAACGCAAATCCAATCAACAGCATCAACCCGGAAATTACCAATAAAATTGGGTATGGCGCCGCAAATGAGGCAGATATTGCCAGCGTCAGCAGCATAAATGTGAAGTAAACGTGAAACGCAAATGGCACGCCAAATGATGGAAAGCCTTTAATTGCCTGTGGATCTCGCGGAGCGGCCTTAGCGCCACGCAGCCCTGTCAGCAGAGCTATCGCCGCCAGCGCAATTTCCAGCGCAACCATGGTCCAGCCATAATTTGCTTTGCTGCCGGCAAATACCACGTAATAAATCTGATCTAACCCGATCAGAATAAGTAAAGAGCTGAAATAAGCTCCCGCGCTGCGGCCGACGGTTCCCCAAATTGTTTTGGCGTCTCCCGCTTTCAGCAGCCGGAATAATCCGGCAAACGATGCCAGCACAATAAACCAGCTGTAAAAATTGCCATACGGCACGCCAAACCACTGCGCGGTCAATGGCAGGTTGTCGTAGGGCTTACCAGCGGAGTAGGAAAAAGGTATCAGCCAGTTCCACATGTGCACACGAATAGCAACCGCATCCATCGATAAATCAATATTCAGGCCTAATAACCCGATGAGGGCAGACCAAGCAAGCGGTGTCAGCCGCAATGCGTCAGCAAACGCAACAGCGCCGTATAAAATAATTCCCCAGCCTACGGCTATTGCCAGCGGAACCTGCTTGACCATTACCAAAAATGTGCCATAATAGTAGGCGTGAAGCTGATAAATTGTTAGTGTTTCTAATGTCAATCCATAAATTGTTCCCGCCAATAGTAACGCTACCCGTTCGCGGGCGCGCGGACCTGAGCGGACTGCGTGAATGAGACACAGCACAAATACAACAGCTTCCCAGGCCTCGAATGCGGCCATATGCCAGGACACTCCTAAGATCATAATTGTTCCTTTCATAATTCCGTGAATGAATAATTGATCGTTTGTCACTTCTGGATATGCAAATGGTTTCCAAATAAGATGCGCCGTCACAGCGCAGAAATTATATATTAGGTAAATGACTGTTCGGAAAACCGGAAAACTCTTAAAAAAGTTTTATGCGCGCAAGTGACTTTTGTCCCTAGTATAGCACACAAGCACTCTGCCGTATATATCCGTAATATATATCAGTGATATATATGGTTTGGTATTTTTCTCGGATTTTGATAGTTTACAGATTCATAAGAAGACATGAATCTCGTATAACGAATATAATGTAAAAGGAGTCAACACATGAAATTACAGGCTGATTATGCCGCGCAAAATTCTATGGCCTTTCATGAAATTGCTGCCCGCGTGAAAACTGTTGATATTCAACGCAGACAAACATTGCTGCCGCCGGTTACGCTTGCTATGCTGGCGCTGGATCTTTCAGGATATCTTCCTGCGTTGCGTCCGGTGTTTTCATTGGATATGGTTGTGGGGCTTTCGGCTGTTGCTGTTATTTATCTATTGGTGCTGCTGTTAAATGCGCGTAAATATACGGTAACCGCTTCGGCGATCTTTGTTTTAGACACGATTCTTTTTTATGGTGTCGCTTTGTATCTCACTCCATCAATTACACCGGGAACGATTGGCGCAACATATTTTACAGCGGGAAATCTCTATTATTTACTTGCAGATGTGCTGCCGATTTTTGCTTCGAGTTTTTTGTTAGATATGCCATGGCCGGCAATGGTAAATATTATTATTTTCCTCATGAATATGATCTGCATTTTTGTTTTGCCGCACGACGCCAGTTTTACTACGTTCTCAAATTTCTTAGGAGGTCCACTGTTTTTGGCGGCCAGCGTAACGTTGGGGCAGATTGTTCTTATTGTATTCGGTATAGCGTCTTCCTATACGGTGCGAATTTCGCTGTTTGACGCCGCGAAAGCTGATTCACTTGAGGTTGCAAATCAGAAAATATTGGAGCGGCAAAATACGTTGGAAAGAGATATACAGGCGGTGCAAGAAACGCACGCCAGAATTGCCAATGGTGATTACCGTCCGTTGCGGCTGCCGCAACATAGCGAAATATTTGCGT
>JAKAOI010000017.1:0-10874 GCA_021812265.1 Chloroflexota bacterium
TCTGTTTACCGGAAATTACCACACGGTTACAAGATTATCTCATTATAACCGCAAAACAACGCGGATATACCTTAACTATCCGCCCAATTTTACAATTTATTGCCGACCCCAAAATATCTTTGGGACAAACACAGGTAGAAGCCGTTTTTGACAATATCGGCGCACGGCAAAATGAACCCGCAAACACCAAAAATGCGGCCCCTCAGGCAAACATTCAGGCAATTGAGCCGATAAACCCGAACGCAACTGCTATGATTTCACCTGAACAATCTGAACAGTTTGCCGCCGAGGCAGAAACGACGCTTACACCTGCGCGGGAAGCCGCAATACCGCACGCGGCGCTTTCGGAACGCGCCAGCCAAGGGTTTGGTAAAACCTATCGCTTGCAAAGTGAAATTACTCACATCGGCAGGCATTCAACAAATGATATAGTTATTAATAACCCGCGGGTTTCAAGGTATCACGCGGAAATTCGCTATGAACAAGGTCAATTCATTATATATGATATCAGCAGCACCAATGGGGTGCGCGTAAATAATCGGCGCGAAAAACAAACTATTTTAAAAAATGGTGATGTTTTAGCGTTTGGTCCTGTCAGTTTTGTTTTTGAACGGAGGTAGCGCAGCATATGGCAAGTGGGCTTACATTCGATCAGTTTCTGCTTATCTTACGCATAGCAATGATTGCGGTTTTGTATCTTTTTATTCTTCAGGTTGTGCTGGTTTCCCGGCGTGATTTAAAATTTGCTGTTCAATATCAGTCTGCGCAGCCGGCTAAACAAATAATCGGCCACTTAACGGTTATGGATAGCGGGACAACAAAATTAAATCCGGGAAAAAGATTCGATATTTTTACAGATATGACTCTAGGCCGGGGACCAACCAATACAGTTATTTTAGAAAGCACGGTGGTTTCCGGAGAAAATACCCGTATCTATTACGAAAATAAATCATTATGGGTTGAAGATTTAGGCAGCAAAAACGGCACATTTGTAAACGAACAGCGGTTAACCAGCCCGCGCGCGCTAAAATTAAATGATGTCGTTCGCGTTGGCGATGTGCGCTTTAAAGTAACCGCATAACGTACATATTTTTGACGCGCAAGCATTTGCGACGCACGTTTCGATCGAAAATGTTTGTATGGAATTTTCCGGCGGCAATCGGCGGGAATTGATGTATGTTTATTTATCCCAAATAGGAGGGCGGCAAAGCATTATGAAACAAATACTGTCACGTATTGTGGATCTGCGCAATTACCGATGGAATGAACTGTTTTTGCTGATATTGCCAAGTGTGTTTATTCTGCTCGGCATGTTGAATCTGCAATTCGTCAGCGTCAGCAATCAAGGAAAAGCTCCATCAGAAATTACGGTAAGTTCTTTGCCAGGTATTGATACATTAGGGCCTCAACTTCTGCTCATTGTGGCGCTGTTTGCTACGCATATTATTTTATCTTGGCTTATCCCAAAAGCAGATCAAACGTTGCTGCCGATTACCGGCATGCTCAGCGCGCTGGGCGTTCTTATGGCTACCCGGCTCGGCCCTGCGCTGCCATACCCAATTCCGGTCTTAGGTTATCGTCAATTAATTTGGGTTATTATTGGGCTTGTTTTTTGTATTGGCACAGTTTGGTTTACACGCTCGATTAAATGGCTGAGCCGCTATAAATACACTTGGGCAGCTGCCGGTATTATTCTTGTGCTTATATCATTGTTTCACTCTTTGCGGGTAAAAAACTTCAACTCACCAACACACGATCAGTTGAACTTGGGGTTTGGTGGTGTTGTATTTCAGCCATCTGAATTGCTAAAATTATGCTTGGTTATTTTTTTTGCAGCGTATTTAAGTGAAAATCGTGAAATGCTTGCGCTTGGCGGCAAAAAAATAGGGCCGATACACATTCCGCCGCTTCGGCAATCTGCTCCGTTGATAGCAATATTACTTATTTCACTGCTGCTTTTTCTGGGTTTGCGCGAATTAGGCGTGGCGTTGCTGATTTTTGGCATTTTCGTTTCTATGATTTATATCGCCACAAATAAAATGTCGTATGTCCTCTATTCATTGGGCTTTTTTGCCGGCGGCTCTATCATCGCCTATAATTTGCTCGGCTATATTCGCGATAGAGTTGCTATTGTAGCAAACGCTTTTTTGCCGGCATACGCCAATAGCACAAGCTTTCAAATTGTGCAAGGTTTAATTGCCCTCGGAGCCGGCGGTCTTTTTGGGCAAGGCTTGGGACAAGGGTATCCCTATTTTGTTCCTGCAGTGCAAACCGACTACGTCGCCGCCGCGGTAGGTGAGGAATTTGGCATGATGGGGTTGTTTGCTCTGCTTGCCATTATGTTGTTGTTAATATATCGTGGCTTTCGCATAGCAATGCGCTCGCGCAGTGTATTTGAGCAATTGCTGGGCGCCGGTTTAAGCAGCATTTTTGCAATTCAAACAATTGTTATTTTGGCGGGAAATTTAAAATTAATGCCGCTTACCGGCATACCGCTGCCGTTTATTACCTACGGCGGCAGTTCGGTTATTATCAATTTTATTATGGTTGGCCTGTTGCTGCGCCTCTCGACTCCGGAAGAAAACGCCTAATGCGCCGCAAGCAAAATCACACAAAAAAATCTCGAAAGCGCGCAAAAAAATACACCGGCAACGCGCTTTTAGTGAACGCCGGTCTTTTTGAAATAAAAAATATTTGTCAGGAACAGTAGCGCTTATGATGATAGCCGCAATAACGTATAACGTTAATTTATTTACCGCCTGTTTCTTTTGGGCGTTTTCCGGAATGATTGCCGGCACAATTGCCAATTTTGTGGTTCGCGGCCGCGGCGGATGCATTTTTGGCAATATCTTCCTTGGGTTAGTCGGCGCGTTGGTGGCGACAGTTCTTATCAATGTATTTTTACAGCAAAAAAATGTAACCCTGGATTTTTTTGAAACAACTGTAATCGCCAGTGTTGCCTCAACCCTTATTGCCTATATTTTTCATACAGCGCGCAAAGCCGAAAGCAAATATCAGCAAAAACTTATGGAAAAACCGCCGCGCTAAGCGGATGCGCCGCTATTTGCGCATGCGTATGCTGCTGAAAATAACGGCGCAGGGATTATATGCTTATGTATCAGGCAGCGTTTACCTGTGAATCAAATTCATTTTGTGAGCGCTGCTCATCTGCCTCCAACAATTTATCTGGCTCTGGATTTTTTTCCACCCAGTGAAATATAACCGAAGCATGATATAAATCTTGGGAAATACCGCTGATGCTTTGAGAATGCGAAGTAATATATTCAACTTTTTCATTCATGGCAACCGTTGCAGAAGATACCTGTTCAGATGCGGCGCTGTTTTCCACACCGACACTTGCCGCGGTAGAAATTGCTGCGTTTACCTTTGCCGCATTTTGTGTAATATTTATTGCTTGCTGCTCTGATCCGCCAACCCGATGCAGCGCATATTCTACCTGATCGACGCCAGATTCCATTGCGGTAACCGCGCCTTGCGTTTCATTTTGCACTTCTTTAATAATCGTTGCAATTTCACGCGCCGCGCCGCCAGAACGTTCAGCGAGTTTGCGGATTTCATCAGCCACCACTGCAAAGCTTCGGCCATGTTCACCGGCGCGCGCGGCGACAATAGCTGCGTTGAGCGACAGCAGCTCGGTTTGGTCTGCCAATTCATCAATTGTTTGAATAATAGAGCCAATTTCGGTTGAGCGTTTCCCTAACGCGCGAACTCTCAGTGAAGATTGATTTATAGCTTGTTTTAAAGAACGAATAACATCGAGCGCCTCTTTGGTGTCTTTATTCATTCGTAAAGCTTCATTATTCAATTTTTCCACTTCGTGCGCTGCTCTGCGTAAATTTTTACTCTGTTCATGTGCGCCGGTTGCAACCTGCTCAATGGCAGAAGCAACCTGATGCGACGCTTCATTTGTATGTTCGGTGAAAACAACAATATCTTTTGTCTTAACCGTCAACTGCAAACTCAAATCTGTAACATGTCCAACAAGAATGCGCACCTTAACAATAGTTTCACATAACTGTTCAATTAATCTGCCAATGACGTTATTGCCTTTCCAAAGCATAAGCGTTTCATCAACATCACTCAATTCACCTTGCGACATTTTCTCCAAAACCGCGTATATCAAGTGCAGCGGCTTGGTAATAGTATTATTTAATATTTCCGCGAAGAAAACCGCGCCCAATGTTATGACGATACCCAATAAAATTATCAGCCAAAACAAATTATTGATTGCAGAAGAAATATCCGATTCTGCAGAATTCGTTTGCAATAATAAAACTGCGGTAAGTTTGACCAGATTTTGTTGTAGAGTATTTTCATTGCCGATCATTTGACCATATAACCCAATAAGTTGCGCTTGCGTCGGGTTAGCGCCGCCGGATAGGGCGTTTTGCAGCGATGTTACGCTATTCAGCCAATTATGCGCCACAGTTTCTGTTTGATGAAATTGTTTTTGTGTTTGTGCGTTTATCTGCAATGTGGCAAAATGACTCACCGCCGCATTCATTGCAGTTTCCGTTGTTTGCAATGTTTGATTCATTGTAGACGAATAGCCCAAAGAACTATTCATCGCCTGTGTAAGGTTCAGGGTAATTGTTAAACTATCAGCGCGCATTGCCGCAATATCATTGGCGCCTATCATATCGTTTTGAACAATCCCTGCATTGATTGATTTTATTTGTATATCTTTTTGAATCACTACCGCGCCGGTAATGAGAAACACAATAAAAATATATACAACAGCGCTTCTCACCCTTGCCGAGATCGCCATATTATTCAAAAGCGTAAATGCTTTTTGCTGAATCAGCTGTAAATAACCCACCATGGCGCAATTGTACCTCCTATAAAGTCGGGGTTGCTTAAACTTTATTATCGGAACATACTACAATTACATGAGAGTTTTTTTATTGATATTGTTCAATCAAATTGAACCGGTAAAAGCATTGGCGTCAAAGCGTTTTCCATCCGCGGCAGCCCCATTGAAAATACCGAGCCTCTGCCGAGTTCACTTTCTACCCAAATTTTACCGCCATGCGCCTTTACGATAGCGTTACAGATAAACAACCCTAAACCGGCGCCTTGAGTTTTTCGTGTTAAATCATTATCAGCGCGGTAAAATCGCTCAAATATCCGCTCTTTTTCAGTTTCAGAAATGCCGGATCCTTTATCAATAACACTAATGATCACGCTATCACCGGTAAATTTTCCCTCAATAATAATCGTAGCAGATTTATCAGAATGTTTATGCGCGTTATCAATAAAATTTGTGACAACTTCTTCAATCAATATATCATCAGCGTATATTTGCGGAATGTTTTTAGGTATGCGTGTCACTATTTTGCGGTCCGGTTCGCGAGCCTGAAACCTTCTGGCGCACGTTAGAATGATAGTTTCAGGTTGTATTTGTTGCAGATTCATGGAAATTTTACCCGCTTGAATACGTGATGCGTATAAAATATTTTTAATAATATGACTTAAACGATCTGCTTCTTCGTCAATTGCTCGCATGCGTTCGCTGATTGTATCGGCATCCCATTGCGCGCGCAGTTGCGCAAAAGTTGAAGCATACCCCTTAATAATTGCTATGGGGGTTTGCAGTTCATGCGATACAATAGAGATTAAGGTTGATGTAAGTATTTCATGCTCTTTTTGCCGGGCAATATCTCTCACATTCATAACAGCGCTGACAGGAAGACCCTCATCAGAGATTACAGCGGAGGCCGTAACAGATACCGTTAATTTTGAGCCATCCCGGGTATATATATATATTTCACGTCCCTGTATCACCTCACAGGTTGCAAGCGCTTCCATAAGCGGACACCTTTCCAGTCCAAGGGGGCGCCCGCTCATATCTTCCGGCCGCAAAATATCATAATAAAACTGCCCAGTTATTTCTTCGGCTTGGCGATGGATCATCAACTCCATAGCAGGATTGCATCCGGTTACTCGCAAATCGGCGTCCACCGTTAAAATGCCGTCGCCGCTATACAAATAAGTCATCCTAAATTGGTCACGCTGCTCACGCAGATCTCTGTTTTGCAACGCAACAGCAACTGTTGTGGAAAGTGAGGCAAGAAATGCGGCGGATGCTGCCGGATGATTCAATGGAGATTTACGCAAGGCGCCAACAGGCCCCAATACCGCCAACACACCGATATTCCTGTCATCATACATCAAATTCATCGCTATCACTTCTTCATCGTTTGGCCCAGTAGTTAACGCAATGGATTGCGGCCATTGCTCCGGTGGAATCTCTTTAACAAATACCGCAGATTCTGTGAAACGCAACAAAGGAACCAGCCACTGCGCAAATTTTTTTGTGTCAGCCAGCGCCATACCCCGGCATGTTACCAACCCGCTTGGCGCGCCGGGTTGCGGAACTAAAATTAATGCGCACGCCTGCTGTTGCAGTGTCAGCAAGGCAGCGTCCATAGCGGCGTCTAGCGGATCATTCTTCAAATAACCGCTGCGAAATTGAGTTTTGCGCGGCGCATTTTGAGGCGCAGGATGGCTGCTCACAAAAAAACCTCATCAATAAAAAAAATAACATCGGCGCCATATTAATCAACGCCGCTATATATTTTATATTACATTCACGAAAATAACATAAAATCACAAAATATTCCCCAATTTTTGAATACTGCATATTGCTTGTGCGTTTGGGAAATTTCCTCTTGCTTTAACCGGAATTACCGCCTTTGTCGGCGGATTTTTGCTGCGCATAAAAAACGCTTGATACACTTGCCCAAAAAGACTGAATCATGGTATGATTAATTCTGAGTGAGTTACTCGGATTAAGAATAACATAAGGTCCGCGTTTATGATGCACATTTCAACCAAGGGTGAGTATGGCGTTCGTGTCATGATTGATCTTGCCAGGTATTACAATAAAAAACTGCGATCTTTGACTGACATTTCACAGGATGAAGGCCTGCCTGTACAATATCTTGAGCAGCTCATAAAGAAACTGCGTGACGCCGATTTAGTCATGAGCGCCCGCGGCGCCCATGGCGGCTATCAGCTGAGCAGGCCGCCAGAAGAAATTCGTATGAGTGAAGTGTTAAGTGTTCTTGAAGGCGCTTTAGCTCCTTATGCCTGTTTATCGGTAAATGGAGCCGAAGCAGCGTGCGGATGGGATAAATTAGGCTCTTGTTCTACCCGATCGTTATGGGCGCGGCTGCAAGACGCGATTATATCCACATTGGAAAGCATTACCTTAAATGAATTAGTGGATACTGCGCCGCACACGCCGATACGTATGCCGGAGCAGCAGCAAAATATAAAAATACAGTTGTAATCAGCCTAGCGCAACGCTTTATGTTAAACGCAAGCATTGCGCAAAACACATAAATTTTTTTCAGAAGGGTATGAATATATGCCTGAATATTCAGATGACGAACTGATTATTCGCGATTTGCATGCGCGAATTGAGGATAAGGAAATATTGCGGGGTGTAAACCTAACCGTTAAAAAAGGGGAAACACACGCATTAATGGGTCCTAACGGATCGGGTAAAAGCACCTTAGCAAACGTAATAATGGGAAACCCGGTTTATCAAGTAACCCAAGGCGAGGTAATTTTTAAAGGCTTGAATATTCTGGATCTCTCACCGGATAAACGCGCCCGCTTAGGCATTTTTCTGGCGTTTCAATATCCTGCGTCTGTTCCGGGAGTAACGGTGGCAAATTTTCTCAGAAGAGCCTACGACGCTCGCAAAGAGGGCTATGATCCCTCGAAAGAAGGCCAGCAGCCTACAGGTGAGGCTCCGAAACGCAAAGGGACACCGCCATCAGTGTTTCGTAAAACTTTGCAAGGGAAAATGGATTTGCTGAAAGTTAATAATGAATTTATCGGCCGCTATTTAAATGATGGGTTTTCCGGCGGCGAAAAGAAACGCGCAGAAATATTACAAATGGCGGTGCTGGAGCCAGAGTTTGCCATATTAGACGAAACCGATTCCGGGTTAGATATCGACGCGCTGCGTATTGTCGCCGAAGGGGTAAACGCATTGCGCGGACCGGGAATGGGGTCGTTAGTTATTACACACTATCAGCGCCTGTTAAATTATATTACCCCAGATATTGTGCATGTAATGTTTAAAGGACAAATCATTAAAACCGGCGATAAGCAGTTGGCGCTGGAATTAGAAGAAAAAGGCTATGAATGGCTGATTGGTGAAAAAATCACCGAATAATTTTCATCTTGTTTCATCGCAACCAAATTAACCAAGCCGCAAAAGGGGCCGAAAGCTCTTTTTGCGGTGTGTGCTATACCCGCCAAAATTTTTTCTTCTTTTCATATGCCAATGTATGGCGGCCACTGGGCAATAGTTATGCGCCGCATTGCGCCAATTGTTGAAATAATTGTAAAACATCCGATTTGTTTATAGGCTGAGCGGGACAAAACGACTTTGGCAACGATGTAATCGCCGTGTTTTGCGACTGCGCAGTCAGCGCCGTATTCAATTTCAACAAAATATATCCATCTTGCGCGCGAACGAGCGAATATTGTCCCGATTGCAGTAATTGTTTTACGGAATTTCCATAATCTGCATAGCTTTGTTCGGGATAATATTCACTGGTAATATCCAGCAGCACATATTGCGCCGCAACTTCGTTATAAGGATATTGATAGATTTCATGGCGCTCGCTTAAATGCGGAACTAAGTTTGCCTGCGCAGTAACCGAAGCGTCTGCCGGGATCATTTGATAAAATGTGTAGGCCAATTTAGCGTGAGCCGTTACAGTCGGCCATGCGTTACTCATTAGGATGGGATTTAGTATGCGATTGCTGGGTGTGCGGAGTATTTCCGCTGTTCCGGCAACTATAAGGGCTATCATCAGTGTGGCAGAAATAATTTTTACAGAATATGTTTTATGGAACATTTCCGCAATTTTTTGCTGCAAAGCAGGGATATATTTCTGCATAAGTGTATGCGCGCCAACCGTCCCTTCCAGCGCCGCCAGCGTAAGAAAAGGAATAATATCGGCGTTATATTGAAAAAATCCTGAATATTGTGTTTGATTAGCGCTGACTGCGTTCAACAACATATCGGGCAGCGGCGGCAGAAAAGTCCATGGCGCAAAAATGCCCAGCCAACCACTGTCATCAAACATATGAGCCAGATACAACAAGCGAGAAGGAGTGGTAAAAATCAGCCTCAGATGTGTGATGACACCAAAAACACCGTTATAGCGCATGGCTGTGGGTGATTCACCAATTGGGCTGGCGGCGTGAATAACCCATAGCGCCGCAACAGCCCAGCACACGGATAATCCTGCAATCACCGCGCCTAAACGCCAGCGGCGCTGCATAAGCGCTATCATTGCCCCAATCATAAAAACATCCAACGGAACCTGTTCTTTTGTGCCCATAGCAAAAATAACGGCAATAAATAAACCGATATTATTGCGAGAAAACATATAATAGACGGCAAACATCAAAGCAGGAGCCGCAAGGGCAACCATATGGAAATCATCAATAATAACGCCGCGCAATGCGGGATTAAATAAATAAAACACCGCCAGCAAAACACCGGCCCACTGATTTTGCCAGCGGCGGCTGCCCAGCCAATATGCCGGCAATGCGCCAATAGAAACGCCGACAACTTGAATGAACTGTAGTGTATGCGGCCCCGGAATCAGCCAATAAATGGGGACGAGCAGCAACATAGACGGCTCAAAATGAATGGCCCAGCGGGAAGCGCCAACAATGCAGTTAGTGTCGGTTATCGTATTACAAATTGTTTCGCGCCAAAACTGCCCATGGGTCGTGTTCCACAACACCTGATCCATAATGCCCATATCTTCGGCGTTGGTAAGGTTTGCGTTTTGCAGCTTTACAATATAGGTTAGAAAAAAGGCAATAAAAATCAGCATTAAAATGAGCGTAATAATAAGACCGGTTCGTTCTTTTTTGCCTGAAAGCCGTGGCTGCAGCGGGGTAATTTCAGGCGCATGCCTATTTATCCATTGAATAATCTTGCGAAATACCGCAAAGCGTTCATCCGCAAGATAGGGTGATTTTGCAGCAGGAGTGGTGGTTTGCGACACAATAATACCATATAAAAGAAAATAACATACAAATATTTTTTTCCGCGGCTTGTTTTTTAACACCTGAATATATATTATATATTTTTGGGGGCTGCAATACATTCAAGCTCAGGATATCGTAAAAACTGCCCAAAAGCAGCATTGCAAACCAAAAACAGTTTTCTTAAAAGAATAAAGAAAATATATAACCGGAATACAGCCACTAATCATGGCTGAAATGGCAGTCGCAGAATCCAAATGTGTTTTCGCGTTTTATATGTTTTACGCTAAACAGTTATTTTGTATCTGTTAAATATAACATAAATTCCTTAAACAAACCTGAGAACAGTATCACAATTTTTCCGATTTCATACTGTTGATTGCCTGATTTATAAGACAGAAACGCTGACGGCAAAACAGAGTCGCCAAAATTTGCCTCGTATGTGAATCTTTGTTTTGCGGCGCTGTTCTACAATATAAAGTAAAAATGGACATGGGTGCGCCCGTGGCTATACCCAAATGACTCTTGTTCATCATAAGCAAAAGATCTTATAAATATCGATAGATACTATTTTATAAGGAGACAGAGATATTTTATGAAAATTATCGTTGCAGGCGCCAGCGGATATGTCGGCAGCGCTTTGGTAAATCGGCTGATTAAAAATGGTGAACGGCCGGTTTGCTTGGCGCGGAATATCGCTAAATCGCGCGCGCTGTTCCCGGATAACTCGGTTGATTTTATTGAAGGTGATACACTTCAGCCGCAAACATTAGACGTTGCGCTTCAAGGAGCAGATGTTCTTTCGCACGCGGCGTTTATGACGG
>JAKAOI010000017.1:10884-12895 GCA_021812265.1 Chloroflexota bacterium
AGCAGAGCGGCGTAAATCGTTATTATAATGTGAATGTGCGCGGCACACAAAACCTTATCGAAGCAGCTAAACGCCAAGGTGTCTCGCGAATTATTGCCGTAAGCGGCTTGGGGACCAAAGAAGATAAACCCGGCAGCTATATGCAAGGACGCTATTTAGCAGAACAGGCAATAAAACAGAGCGGTTTGGGATGGGCTATTTTACAGCCATCAATTATATTTGGGCCGCATTCAGCGTTTATAACGGGCTTGGCTAAGCTAGTTCAACAAGCGCCATTGGTAACACCAATGGCGGGATCGGGGAAAGAAACATTTCAGCCAATTTGGGTTGAAGATGTTGCCGCATGTTTGGATATTTTGATTCATGACGCTTCTCGCGCCGGCAATAGCTATCCCGTTGGCGGGCCAGAGATTGTGTCATACAGCCAAATTTTAGATATTATTATGACTGCGCTCCATACAAAGAGATTAAAAGCTCCGGCTCCTGCGTTTTTAATGAAACCAGCGGCAGGGGTTTTGGAAGCGATTCTGCCAAATCCACCGATAACCACTGCTGCGCTTGAGTTGTTTGCGTTTCCAAATACAACGGATCTCAATAGTGTACAAAACAGTTTCGGCTTTCATCCGCAGTCGCTGCGGCAATATACCCAAGAACATGGGATATGGTAATAGTTTCGGAACAAAATGAATGCGTTTACGTCTTAGAAATGCAATAGGGTAAGCGCCGGGTGTTTCGGCATCATATATGCGCCGGCGCTTATAAACCACGCGGGTAATTTGCAGCAAAATTTCCCCGCGCTGAATGCAAAAACATGCGTATTTAACGCGCACATGAAGAGGCGGAACTATGAAAAAATATCTTATACCATCAATGTTTCTATTGCTCATTGTAGCTGCAACCGGCTGCGGCGCGTCGCAAAACTCAAATCAGGCCGGCAGCTCGGGCGGAGCCAGTAAAGTTACACAGGGAACAGTAGGGGTCAGCGGGACAACTTCACCATCGCAAAGCTCGGCGCCAATAGCTAAACCTACTGTTACAGTAACGGTTGGCGCGGCTAAATATGCGCAAACCGACACAATTCAAGTGATATTTACGAATACATCGCAAATTACGCTAGGCGCTTATCCGGTGCACACCGGATGCAGCATTGCTCAAGTGCAGGAACAAGTAAATGGCGTATGGAAGGATTCAAGCGTAAACGCTTGCGCCGACACTAAAAATGCTACATTTGTGAAAATGACGCCGGGGCAATCAATTACTGTTACAATTACCGCCGCAAATTTTGCGCCGGGAACATATCGTATAGCGTTTATGGGCACAAATCCGCAAATTGGGATGGTGGCGCAAATGGTTATCACCGCATATTCATCCGATTTTACCATTTCCTAATAGGAGAAATATTCGGAGAATCCTGACACCAACGTTGCTCATTATGCGATATAATAAGTAAAATACACCAATCAGAGCCGGTAAAGGTATGTATCGGCTCTGTGTTTTATCTTATGCAGCACAGAGATATTTTTCGATGAAGAACAAACTGCAGCCAACCATCAAAGCAAAAGCTGTTAAAGGCTCTTTACCAACGCTCTTCCTTACAGATAAAGCCATATTGCAAATTATCGGCGCGCTATGGCTGTTAGACGCTTTATTGCAGGTACAGCCGGCTATGTTTACTATGAATATGATAAACGGCACATTGCTGCCAATCATACAGAACCAACCGGCGCCGATTGCGGCAAATTTAAGTTGGATTGTTGTTGTATCTTCCACACATATTTTTGCGTTGAATTGGGGTATTACCATTGTTCAGGCGTGTATTGGCGTTGCTCTGCTTACCGGGCGCTGGATCCGCGAAACAGTTGTTTTATCTGCTGTTTGGGGAGTTGCGCTTTGGTATGCCGGTGAAGGGCTGAGCGGCTTGCTTACGGGGCAATCCAGCGCGTTGGTTGGCGCGCCCGGCTCCATTTTGCTATATGTTATTATTGCAGTTGCAATTGTATTTCGACATAAA
>JAKAOI010000444.1 GCA_021812265.1 Chloroflexota bacterium
TTGCTTAAATGTTTTATCTTTAGCTGGAATGCGATCGTGCGCTTGCTTTGTGGCCGCCGGCGAAACCGCTAAATCTTTTTCCGCTTGCGCCGTAAGCAATGGAATCGTTATTTTTGCCGCTTGAGACATTGTTTTCTGGCGCATGAGTGTAATTTCATAGTAAAACCGTTTTGTGCGCGAAGATACCCAATACGGATCTTGCTTCAGCATTTCTGCGGCAGTTGCGTTTGTTGTCATGCCAGATGGATTGCGATCATCCGGCAATACCACAACTTCTTTAGAGCCAAACAGGCCGCCCACAAAAATTGAAAGCATCGAACCCAAACCCAATTTTGCGGTATCTGCAATCCAAGGATTCATTAAAATAACTCCACCCAGTTTTTGCTGGAAATCTGCGGCGTATTGGATCGCAAACACACCACCCATGCTGTGCCCTAAAAGAAATATTTCCGTACCCGGAAGTTCATGGTGTATAAAATCTGTCATTCGATCGATATCGGTTAAATATTCCTGTGCGGATTGAACATATCCGCGCGCGCCACCGGATCTGCCAAATCCTTGATGATCCATCGCAAAAACATTGATTCCTTTTGCGGCAATTGCATTGCCCATATCAATAAACCAGCCGCTATGCGCGCCTAAACCATGCAATATAAACAACGTAGCCGGCGCATTCACAATCCAATATCGGTAAAATATATCTGGCCTTCCCGGAGCAGTCAATCTTTCGGATCCAATTTTGCCGCCGGCTGGCGCCTGAGTAATGCCCCAATCTCCGGGAGCATCAGTGCGATAAAGTGATGATTCCATAGGAGTCTCCTACATAACAGTATAAGAAATAACACCTGTCACAACCCAATCGTTGCTGAAGCGCTGCCTTTGACAATAAAGCGCGGCAATTCCTTAGCGACGCAAGATGATGGATTGCATGCAACCGGCCCATTTCTCAGTAGCCGTTTAAACGGCTGGCCCACACGGCCATAGTATACAAAACTGATATTCTCATCTTTTGATGAATATAAAGAACCGATAATAACGCAAGCAAGAAGGAAAATAGTATATAATCAGAAAAACAGATGAAATATCAATTTCGTTTGCTATTGTACCATGCGCGAGACATACTCGCTACTTTTCACTACTTTTCGCTGCATTTAGATAGATAGAACAAAAGATTTGGACTGTTCACATGTTTCAATCAACCTGGCCAGTCATTCATGCGCCTGAATTTGACAGTTTTGGCGTTTTAACTTCAACCTTTCCGGTGGTTCAATCCACCCCTCTTGTCACACTGCACGACGAAAAAGCGCGGCAAATCGCGCAATCATGGGTTAATACTCCTTGGCCAGAAGATACGTGGGATACCGATCTGCATTTTTCAGACAACAGCGCCCGCACACTGAATTGGCTGCTTTTGGTGGACGCATTAAATTTTTGTTTTTGGAGCGAAAAACAACTTCCAAGGTGGCGTGTAAAACATGGCGCGCGCTGGGTAGATGGCTATATGGCGCTGGCGGCGGCGCTTTCACGCGCAGCGCGAAACAATATTCCGCTGTGGAACGCAGATTATCTGCAAAGCATCTCCGAAGATGATTTACGGGCGATTCTTCACCCCGACGCCGATCCAAATATTCCGGAAATTCCGCTGTTTGCGCAACGGCTTGCCAACGCCAGGGAAGTTGGCGCGGTTTTAAATGAATCATTTTCCGGAGAAGCCGTTCATCTCATAGATGCCGCAAAGAATGACGCCGCGCAACTGGCGCAATTAGTTGCGGAGCATTTCCCATCATTCCACGACACAGCCAACTGGCGCGGCGCAACTATTTTATTTTATAAACGCGCACAGATTTTTGCCGGCGATGTGGTAACCGCATTTCCGGACGCGCCATGGGGAAAGTTAGTAAACGCCGATACACTTACCGCGTTTGCCGATTATAAAGTGCCGCAAATTCTCCGCAGATTAGGCATTCTTTCATATAAGCCGCAGTTAGAAAGAACCTTAAAACGATATGAACTCATCCCTGCCGGCTCTGAAGAAGAAATTGCCATTCGGGCAGGAACTATTTGGGCCGTGGAAATACTGCGCAGAGAGATCGCAAAAACAATACCGGCAATAAGCGCAACACAGATAGACCATCGGTTATGGAATGAAAGCCAGATACCAATGCCAAATGATATTCCGTACCATCGAACCATTACCATGTTTTATTGATTCACCGGATGCGGCAATTTAATCATCAATATTTGGCCGAGCCAGCCGCTCGATAAACCGCAGCGTTTCTTTTCGTCCGTCATCATAGCCGGCGCGCCGATCAGCAACGAACCTATCTCCATCTGTTTCAGTAAATAACGCTGTTTGCGCCCACATATACCATTCCAGCGCAAAACGGCCGAGGCTTTTTTGCGCTATTTCGCTTAAATTGCGCGAAGCTTCGTCGAACCACTCAGCGGCTCCTTCAAAAAACACTATGTTGCGCTCAAGCAATATGTTTTCTTGCGAATCGCTGTCCCGTTTATCAGACTGCATATGCTGGTTTCGCAATTGCAGCAACGCACTATTTTGCGCGTCACGGCGCTCAGCTTTCCGGTGTTCCAGCCATAAAAACGCTGCTTCTGCCAGCAATGAAGGCGGCGCGCCTTCCGGAGGGAAAATATCTTCCTCATCCGAAAGTTCATTATAAGACGCTTGCTGCTCTA
>JAKAOI010000018.1 GCA_021812265.1 Chloroflexota bacterium
ATATGAATTAAATTGGGCAGAACATGAATGTAGTGATGGCAGTCATAATGTATTTTTTGATATATTAGGTCCAATAATACCGGAACCACCTTTAATGTGGTGGGCGCCAGCTTGTTAGCATTTTTTTGAATACTAAGTTTAGAGTCTTTTATCTCTAAAAGATTAAAGACTCTAAATATCAATCATATTATTTTTTTAATCAAGAAAGGTAATATTGCCATGAGTTTGCAAAACACTTTCATCATTGCAGCGCAATCTACAAGTGAACAAGTATATCTTGTATTATCAACCATTTTTTTTATTTTGCTCTCAGGATTTTGGGGAATATTTTCTTTAGCAGTTATACTGCGTTTGCGCGTCATTCATCAAATGAAAATACAGCCAACTTCACGGTTTATGAAAGGATTATTGAGTTCCGGCTATCTCCATACAATAACAACGTGGAGCATAGCAGCTGTGATTAGTTTCACCACGTTTGTATATCTGCTTTATACGGCTATTTTTTTGCATTGGACTATTTAGTATATTTCAAGATATATAGATAAAAACACACAGCGCTGCAGAAAAAATTGAATAACATACAAAAAGTGAGAGATCTCATGCATACAATGTTTTTAGCGGCTCCATTTCAATTAGAAAATTGGATTGATCTTACATCATTAGCCATAATAATTTTAATTCCGTTTATATCTCTTATATGGTTCGATATAAGGCGCAGACAAGGTAAATACTCAAAAGATGTTATCGGTATTGAGATACTTGGTGTGATAGTATTAATAGTATGCTTTATTTTAGTTGGTGTCACCTACTACCATGTAATTACCGGAAAATATTTGATAGGTCCGGGGTTTTAACATACAAAAAGGATATGAGAGCATAAACAGAGACGCAATAGGCAAATCTAGCGATCACCCCGCAGAGCGCCTATATATCCGAATTTTTTCACTCATTGACATGAGCTGCATTTCTGAGATATTGTGTATATGTTATTACTGCGCAGGCAGCAAAATAGTTTTTTCGCGTTCGGCGCAAACAACACACAGATGTTGTGGGAAGCCGGTGAAATTCCGGCGTGGACGCGCCACTGTAACCGATTTATATGCGTTCTCTTATTTATAAGCGCACATATATTGCCGCAAAACGCGGCGCATACTGCTCTTGTAAAAGCCACTGCCATTGGCGGGAAGGCTGAACGTATTGCGCGCACCGTGTTGTATACACACCATAGTTCCGCGCAAATCGGAAGCCAGGAGACCGGCCGAACGCATCAGCTCAGGTCCCTCGCGCCAAGGGGAGAAGAGTTCACAAGATTTGTGCGCCCTTTTCTCGTTTTTTAGAGAAAAGGGCTTTTTTTCTGCGCAGAAATAACCTATTTTACTATATTTCTATGCGCTGCTGGCGCCGGCGCAGTGTAAGAAAGGCAAACAAAATGCGCAAATCTACGCATACGTTGATTGCGGCGCTGCTTACTGCGCTCACCCTCCTTGCAGCTTGCAGCTCGCAGTCTGCTCCATCCAATAATTCAACAACATCAAACACTCCGCTTATTACAAAAGACGCAAACGGAACCGCTATCGTCATTCCTGCGCAAAAACCGATGCGTATTGTATCGCTTGGCGCTACCGACAGTGAAATTTTGGGAGCCATCGTCAACCCGGATCGCGTTGTTGGTGTAGACTATTATACCGATTACCCGACAACGCTAACCAGTAAAACGAAGGTAAGCGATGTAAACGGCAACTATAACGTAGAAGCCATCATTGGCCTGCAGCCAGATTTGGTGTTAAGTTTTGGCGGTGAAACCGCTACCACCGATAAGCAATTGGAACAATCAAACATCAATGTGGTTGATTTGCCGGCAGGCGATATCACCGAATCACTTTTGGAAATCCGCTTGGTCGGACAATTAACTCACGACACAACAAAAGCCGACGCGCTGGTCAGCTCTATGCAGCAAACTATTACTACCGTAAAATCCGAAGTCGCGAATCTTCCTAAAAAAACCGTATATATGGAAGTTGATTACAGCACCCCCGGTAAACCATATGTGTTCGGCCAAGGATCTTTTGGCGATCAACTCATAGCTATCGCCAACGGAATAAATATTTTTGGTGGCAATTCCTCCGGCGGCGGCTACCCGCAGGTTACGGATGAAGCGGTTATTGCGCAAAATCCCCAAGTCATTATTTTAACGGAAGATCCCAACTACGGCGGCAATCCTTCTTTGGTGTACACTCGCCAAGGTTGGGGCAATGTTGCTGCGGTACAAAGCAAATCAGTGTACAGCATTCCGTCAGACCTTATGCAGCGGCCCGGCCCACGAATTGTGCTGGGATTAGAGATGCTGGCGCATGATATGTATCCCAATCAGGTTCCCGCGCCCACAACAAACGGATAATTTTGCTCTCATCAGAAAAACACACTACACTTGCGCAAACGCTGCATAATACAGTTTTTGCGCAAGTTTTTAGCAGATTTTTGCGCCGCGCATACATACCTAGGACTTTCGCTTGAAAGAAAAGCATGGTTCTCGTATCCGAAACAAAGGGAGGTCTGGGAACACCCCAGAACCCCGTACAAGGGGCATTGCCCCTTGTATATCCCCGATTTTCCATGCTGCAGCGAAAGTCCTGATAACGTACTATAGCGCTGTGGTGAAACTGTTTTTTGCGCGCGGTTTCATCGCTCCGAAAATCGGCGCGCTAACCAAACGCATCCGATTCAGAAACCGCGTTCTGGAATATTTCTATCTGCGGCGCGGCGCCGGCTAACGTAACACACACAACATCAATACGCCACGGAATATCTTCGCTGCCGGTCAGCAAAAGATACTCGCGCGCGCTGTTTATCAGCCGCAGCTTTACGCGCGGGGTTATCGCCGCAGCCGCGCCGCCGTAACAATGAGATCTGCGTGTTTTCACCTCTACAAATATCATTTCGTTCCCATCATACGCAATTAAATCTATTTGCCCATGCGGGGTGCGCACATTGCGAATAATATTTACGCAGCCGCGCCGCAAAAGCTCATCGGCGGCCAGCGTTTCACCCACGGCGCCAAGCCGCTGCCGATCATTCGGCCCTTTCAGCGCATGCGTCATTAAAGGTTCCCAAAACCTTTCCGATATTCAAAATTTATAGGAGTTTTCTCTGCAGCAGATACCGCACGCTTGGCGCCAATTGCGGCGATAGAAATACCCAAAATATAGTACTTTTCCCGATATTTTTCAGGTAATTCTTATCTGTTCGGCATATGTTAATTTGTGTATCATGAATAGAGCAGAGCAGCAATGGGAGCATTCTTCCTAGAACTTTCGCTTGAAAGAGAAGCGCATGGTTCTCGTATCTGCAACAAAGGGAGGTCTGGGAACACCCCAGAACCCCGTACAAGGGCGGCGCCCCTTGTACATCCCCAATGTTCCATGCTGCAGCGAAAGTCCTGCATCCAATAAAATTGAAGAATTTTTTCATATTTAACGCGCCGGGCAGTCAAAGGAATTATCAAATATGCAGCAACGCTTCAACCAAATGCAAACATTTCTCCACTCGATATCTTCAAAGATACGCAGTTCAATAGTGATTCGCAATTTTGCAGCGCTTTCCCTCGGCGCTAAATCGGCAATATTGCTTACAGGGGGCGCTGTGGCGCTTTCCGTCGCGTTGGTAGCGTCTTTTACGCTGCATCCTGCAGCAAAGCAGCAAATAGCTGCCAGCGCCATTCCTACAGCAACTCAAATACAAGTTTTTACCGCTATTCCTACAGTTGCTCCCACATTCACTGCAACGCCATTACCCACAGCAACACCACGACCCAAACCTACCGCAACACCAATACCTAAACCGCTGCCGGTGCCTTCCTCGCCGCCGCCACCGCCACATGCGCCGCCGCCAATTCCCTCGCCAACAGCTACCCCTATTCCGCCTACACCGCTGCCCACAGCAACACCGGCCGCGCAGCCGACAAACCCGCCGGGATCTTCTACCCCGTGCAATGGCGGAATCTGCCCAACGCCGACACCCGCCGCGCCCACTGCGACTCCAATGCCCACAGCCACGCCAGGCCCATGTCAATCCGGCGGCGCGCCATATTACATAACGCCAACAGCAACGCCTACAACTCAAGAAATAAGCCAAGATATCAGTACTGCAGCCACCCAATATTCCATCCCGGCAAATTTAGAAGACGCAATTGCTTGGCAAGAATCGGGATGGCAGCCCAATATTGTATCGTGCGACGGCGGCGTAGGACTGCTGCAAATTATGGCGCCGACACAATCGTGGCTGAACCAATATTACAATACAGGATATGACGCCGGAAACGCGCAAGGCGGGGCATACCTTGGCGCGCAATACATCAGCTATTTTTACCAATTCTACACCAATTATGTTGCGCAAAATTACCCCGGCTACTGCTCCGGTAATATATGCAATTGGGACACCGTTTGGCCCGGCGCTTCAGATGGAGCAACGATACGCGATATTGTTATCAGCGTTTATAACGAAGGAGCCGGAACCATGGGACAATATGGCATTACCAACTGGTGGTATGTAAATGATGTGCTGCAGTGGTATCACACCATGTATGGCGGCAGTGGCAATTAAACGGAATATGCACTGAAAAAAACATACAATCAAACATAAAAATTTTAGGCTGTTCATGTTACAATTAAAGAAGAAACTCCCAATGTCTCATGTATCTGATACATCTCTTTGCTGTGTCAGAACGCGCGCTCAATAATAGGCGCAGGTTTCACAAACGGCTAACCCGGAGTGAGCCGGCAGAACTTCAACAAATATGGCGCATGTGGCTGCCTCTTCCGGCAAATATATTTTTCAGCGGTCCGGTAAAAACACTGCGCATGGCTATCTTTTGCCGCGCGCTTCTGATAAGGGAGCGGCAAAACGGAAAGAACGGCGCAATGATCAGCGCCAGGAAAGAAGGCAGCGCATGAAAGCAGTCGTAATGGCAGGTGGTGAAGGGTCACGCCTGCGGCCGCTGACAGTATCCCGGCCCAAGCCAATGGCTCCGATTGTAGGTATCCCGGTGGCGGAACACATACTTAATTTATTGAAAGAGCATAACATAACCGAAGTGGTTATGACTGTGCAATATTTAGCCGGAAGTATTGAAGACTATTTTGGCGATGGATCTCGCTTCGGAATGAAAATACACTACTCCCGTGAGGAAACGCCGCTCGGCACTGCCGGCAGTGTTAAAAACGCCGAAGAATTTTTGAAAGATGACACTTTTTTAGTAATCAGCGGCGACGCCCTAACCGATTTCAACGTAACACGCATCATCGATTTTCATAATGAAGTCGGCTCGCTGGCAACGCTTACCTTGGCGCATGTCAATAATCCGCTGGAATATGGCGTTATTATTACCGATGATTCAGGGCATATCACCCAATTTTTGGAAAAACCCAGCTGGGCGCAGGTTATCAGCGACACCATCAACACGGGAATATATGTGCTGGATCCTAAAATATTTGATTATATCGAACCGAATACGGTAGTTGATTTCAGCAACGATCTATTCCCGCATATGCTGAAAAAAGGTGACCCTATTTATGGCTTTGTAGAAGATGGTTATTGGTGTGATGTCGGGAACCTCAGCGAATATATGCGCGCAACTTCAGATGTGCTGCGCGGCAATGTAAAAATTAAAGTTCCCGGCCGCAATATCGGCGGCGATGTTTGGGTGGAAGAAGGAGTTGAAATTGCGGATGACGCCCAAATATTTGGCCCTATCTATTTGGGGCAGAGCGCCCGTGTGTTGAATGGAGCCATTATTCACGGCCCCTGTGTCATTGGCGCATACTCAATTATAGATAATCACGCTTCAATAGATCGCAGCGTGATTTGGGAAAATTCCTACGTCGGTGAATTTTCGGAGCTGCGCGGCGCTATTATTGGCGCACATAGCAGTGTTAAAACAAAAGCAGTGCTGTTTGAAGGCGCAGTTATCGGAGATGATTGCTTAGTGCATGAAAACGCCATCATTCAGCAAGGGATAAAAATTTGGCCCAAAAAAGAAATTGAAACCGGCGCAGTTGTTACATCCAGCATTATTTGGGGCAACCAAGGGCGCCGCAATCTTTTTGGCAGATTTGGCGTTACCGGCTTGGTAAATGTTGATATTACCCCAGAACTTGCCGCAAAACTAGGCGCCGCTTATGGCGCAATCCTGAAAAAAAACAGCAGAGTATGCGTTAACCGCGATTCACACCGCACACCGCGCATGATAAAACGCGCCATCATTTCCGGGCTGCCTTCCGCCGGCATCAATGTGCACGACCTGCAATCTGCTCCTATCCCCGTAGCGCGCTTTTATGTCCGCACAACCGACGCAGTAGGCGGCGTACATATTCGCCTTTCCCCTTCCGATATGCGCGTGGTAGATATTCGCTTTTTCGACCAGATGGGTATGGATATTACCAAAGCGACAGAACGTAAAATAGAGAATATGTATTTCCGTGAAGATTTCCGCAGAGTGTATTTAGATGAAATCGGAGAAATTATGTACGCGCCGAATGTCATCAGCCGATACACCGAAGCGTTTCTGCGCGCCACCGACGCAAACGTTATTCGCAGCCGCAAATTTTCTCTGGTGGTAGATTACGCCCATGGCAGCAGTGTGGATGTAATGGCGCCTATCTTCAATTCGCTGGGCTGCGAAGTGATTGCGCTTAACTCCACCATGGATGAATCGCGGTTTTCTCGCACACCCGATGAATTAGATCGCGACCTGAAACGGCTGGCAGATATTACCCGAACCCTGAACGCCGATATGGGAGTGCGAATAGACACGGCAGCCGAACGCATTTCAGTAGTAGACGACACCGGCCAATATATCGACCCACAAAATTTATTGGCTATCTTAGCCGATTTGGTCATAACAGCCAACCCCAACTCTACCATTGTTGTGCCGGTTACCGCAACCGGTTTGGTAGATATTGTGGTTGAAAAACATAAAGGAAAAATGCGGCGCATCGGCACATCACACCAAGCGCTTATGTCATCTGCGCTGCAAGATAACGTTGTGTTTGTGGGAGATTCTAACGGCGGATTTATTTTCCCATCGCTGCATCCGGCCTTTGACGGCCAGTTTGCGCTGATTAAACTACTGGAGCTGCTGGCGCGCGGCGAACATTCTCTTTCCGCGTTAGCGGCGCAGCTTCAGCCGGCGGCGCAGGCAAGACGTTTTGTAGATTGTCCGTGGGAATCGAAAGGGAAGGTTATGCGCAAACTGAATGAAAACTATCGTGATGTGCAAACCACCGATGGTGTGCGCATTCAAATGGCTCCTACCGAATGGGTTTTAATTATTCCCGACGCCGACAGACCCTTGTTCTTTATTCTGGCAGAATCACAAACACACGATCAAGCTGAATCGCTGGCCGATAGATTTGCCCGGGTTGTCTCCAGTTTCAAATAATTTCGCAAGCGTTATGTTTTGCTTGATAAAACACCGGCGGCGCTGAGATATCATTTTATGATGTTCAGCGTCGCTAAAATATTGATGATAAGACTTTCGCTTGAAAGAGACCTATGTGTTTCTCATATCTAAAACAGCGACAGGTCTGTGGACACCCCAACCCCTGTACAAGGAGCAGCGCCCCTTGTACATCCCCGATTTTCCATACTGAAGCAAAAGTATTGAAAATGTATCCACAAGTTAACCTTTGGCTTCAGCTTGTTCTTGCGCTATAACGGTTTCGTAAGCTGTTTCCTTTGGCAATTTGACAAAAGGAAGCCACCAGTTCCATCGGCCCATCAGCCGCATTACCGACGGCACAAGCAATATACGCACGAGTGTTGAATCAACCAGCACAGCTATCGATACGCCAAGCCCGATTTCTTTTGTTGTGTTCAGCGAGGTAAACGCAATGGCGCCGGCAACAATAATTAAAAGCACCGCAGCGTTAGTGATGACTCCGCCTGTCATTTCCAGACCTTTTGCCACAGCATACCGGTTATTCTTCGTTCGCAGCCATTCTTCACGTATGCGGCTGAGTAAAAACACTTCATAATCCATCGAAAGACCAAATAAGGTACAGAACATGAGAATCGGCACGAAGCTTTGTATATAGCCTTCTTGCGTGAAGTTATAGATATTTGCAAGATTGCCAAACTGGAATATCCAAACAATAACACCGTATGACGCGCTGATAGAAAGCACATTCACTATCACCGCTTTCAACGGCAGAAACACAGAGCGGAACATAAGCATCAACAAAATATATGTTGCCACAATAATCATCAATATCGCCTTTGGAAAATTGCCATACAAATAATTATTGAAATCTATCGTTGAAGCCTGCCCGCCGCCAACTAAAATAGTCAATCCCTGCGCCTGATTTCTATTATTGCGAATAAGGCTCACTAAATCTGTGCTCTGCTTGCTGTCCATTGCGTAAGATGTATTAACCGTAATAATCGTTGTGCCGTTATTCACCACACTTTGTTCATAGTGATACAACGTTAGATTATACGCATATTGGCCGCTGACATAGAGATTTTTTAAAATCTCGGGCGTAAACGGTGTTGCGCCATACGCTTTGGGAAACTGCAGCGCGCTGGATACCGATGTTATACCATTTTGCTGCTGCAGCCATGTGGTGTATTGTTCAAGTTTATTGAGATTGGATGCCGTCAGCATGGGGCCTTTATCAGGCGTTTCCGCTATAATGGTGATTTGATTACTTGCAAGGTCCGGAAATTGCTGATTAAAAATATCCAACCCTTGACGCGAAGCATAGGATGTCGGCAATTCATTTGTGCTGCCCACACCCAAACGGATTTGCAGCAACGGGGATCCAATCGTAAGGAGTAAAATAATCACTAAGGTCATAATTGGAATTGGGAAGCGCATAACGCCATTAGCCAATTTACCCCAAAACCCAATTTGCGTTTTATGATCGCCGTCATGCGCGCCCATAATTTTCCCTATCACCGGAATGCGAAGCGCGTTTACCCGTTTGCCTAAAATACCTAAAATAGACGGAACAAGTGTAAGCGCGCCTAAACCTGCAACCAGGACAATAGAGGCGCCGGCTATGCCCAGCGAAGACATAAACTGCACACCAATAAGCAGCATGCCGGAAAACCCAATCATCACTGTTAACCCGCTGAACAATATTGCTTCACCAGCGGTGGCGACGGTTACAGCAACAGCTTCTTTAACAGAAGAACTATGCGCCAGCTCTTCTCTAAAACGCCGGGTCATAAACAATGTGTAGTCAATAGATAAGCCCAACCCAATGATAGACGCCAAGCTTAAAACACTGGAATCGGTGGTAACATGCGCCGCTATGGCGTAAACAATACCCAAAGCAATCGGCACAGCAAACAACGCTAATGTTAACGGCAAAAACGCCGCTACAATACTGCCAAATATAATAAGCAACGCAAATAACGCTATCGGCAGCGCGCTTTTATCGGCGTTGGAAACATCTTTCAGCGCCAGATTAGAATAATCATGATTTATGGCAACATCCCCGGTTAAATAGATTTTTGCCGGCTGATTTGCCACGGAGGGAATTGTGTTTTCCAGCTCTTGATATTTATTCAGAATAGTATCGGTGCTTTGATTAAAATCTACCGTTAAAAATGTTGTTTTTCCATCCGAACTTACCGTTCCATTAGTTACCGATGTAACATATGAAAGCTGGCGAAACGCTGCGGCCGTTTGAGCTATTTCTGCTTGATACGCCGCAGCAGTAACTAATGTATCTGAAGATTGAAAAACTACCAGCGCAGAAGAGTTTGGCGCGCTGAAGCTATTTGTTTGAATAGTAGAAACGTTTGCTGATTCGCTGCTCCCAAAAATATACCCGCCACTCGCCAGCACATCCGAGATATGCAGGGCAAACGGCGCGCTTACCGCCAAACCGGCTATCCAAATAAGCAATATCACCCAGCGAATTCTATATATAAATCGGCCATACGCCACACCGATGCGGCTGATGTGATTTTTCTCTGCATCTGCATGCGCGGCTGCAGAGTCTTTATTCGGCAGCGGCTGCTGATCCGCAGCGACATCTATCGGAGGAATAGTTGCGCTCATTTATTAAATGTCTCCTGTAACATCAGTGACTTTATTTGCCACAATTTCTTTCAGCGCTTTATCCAAACATAAACATGCAAAACGCTACTATTCCGTAAACCCTTATGCCTGAACAAAACTGAATAATAATTCACATTATGAATGATAATTCATATTATACGCCGAAGACAAGATCTAACCCAAAATTACCTATATGAAATGCCGGTGTTTTCCCGGCACAAAAAGGCAGACAGAAGCCGTTTTAACCCTTCCGTGTCTTCGGAATACCTGCTGCGTTGTTTCACACAATGCTATAAAAAGCCAAAAATTATCCGGCTATTTCCGAATTTCCTTTGGGAATTTCAATGACACGAGCCAGAATAAAAATAAAATCAGAAAGGCGGTTTAAGTATCGCAGCAGTTCTGGGTTCACAATCTGCCCATCATGGTATAGCTTTACCGCCAATCTTTCCGCTCTGCGGATAACAGTTCTGGCAACATCTAACGCGGCGCCTTCAACCGAGCCGCCCGGTATAATAAATTTATTGGGGATTTCTGTTTGCTGTTTCAGATACTCTTCTTTATCTTCCAGCCACTTCACGTGGTCTGCGGTAATACGCATGCCAATTTTATCTGCGTTTTCCGGTAACGTTGCCAATTCTGCCATCAACACATATAAATCTTTTTGCGTATGCAAAATGAGATCGTTATATTCCTGATTTGCTATCTGCGCGCGCGCCATGCCTAAAAACGAAGTCGCTTCATCAATCACCCCAAATGTATCGGGGCGGGAATCATATTTTGCTACACGCTGGTTTCCCAGCAAACCAGTATATCCATCATCACCGGTTCCGGTAGTTACTTTTACCATATTTCAACCTTTTTCCATATATAGAAACACATAGAGAATTATATTCATGCGCATAAATAGCTGCTTGCGCAGCATACCATGCGCGCCGGCGCAAACCATCCCAACATCCAATACTAAATATCGGCAGTTTTCAACAAAAGCTCATAATGGTTGGCAGTACAATATAACAATGCAAATATTTACCTTTCTGAAGCAAACATTGCAAAATATGCTTTTACTAATAAAACGAAAGACCGCGCCACAATGTTACAATTTCGAAACAGTGCCGAGAGCAGCTCATTTTATACGTTTAGAATCGGCCTCAGAATAGTTTTTTCTTAAAAATTTTTTCAGGGCAGTCAGTCTTACAGCAAACACCATAAAAGCCGCATGTTTATGAAACACACGGCTTGATAATGATAGCGCAAAAAATCACTCAAATATCATACAGCATAGCAACGCAAAATAATACGTTAGCGGTTCAGCACAACATACGCTACAATCAGCAGCGCGCCAATCACAATACTTAACGCATAATTTCTGGCGTAACCGCTTTGCAATTTGCGTAAAGCGCGACTAAGCAAGCCTACACCGCTGGCAATTGCGCGGCTGCCGCCATCCAGCGTCCATGTTTCCAGCAGAGTATTCAATCCGCTGCCCAAACGCAATAGCGGCTGTACAATAACAGCGCTGTATAGCGCATCGACATAATACGCATTCGCAAATAACTGATACAGTGGATTTTTATTTGGGATAAACCTAAAGGGTCTTGCAAAATATAACTGCCAAGCAATAAATATTCCGGCGGCGGCGGCCACAACACCAACGAACAATAAAATTGCCAATTGACTTCCCTGCGCCGCAGGGCTTAACCCAATAGCGCTTTGCAGATAATTGCCGATTGTATCAATACCGGGCACACCATCAAAGCCGCCGATTACAGAAAGCGCCAGTAACGCTGTCATGGGAGCGGCCATTGCCAGCCCGGCGTCGTGAATAGCGAGACGCCCGCCGGATGATTTTTGTTCAGCGCCGCGATAAGAGCCATAAAACACCACAAATATCAGCCTGAAAATATAGAGTCCGGTGAGAATTGCGGTTACAACACCAATCATCCATAAAACATATTCCCATGCGCTGCCGGTTACGCCGGCTTGCGTATATACCGCGCCAAGAATAGCGTCTTTGCTCCAAAAGCCTGCAAAAGGCGGAATACCCGCAAGCGCAAGCCCACCGATAAGAAAACTCCAAAACGCAACAGGCAGTTTTTTTCTAAGTCCGCCCATTTTGCGCATATCTTGCTCGCCGTGCAGCGCATGAATTACTGCTCCGGCAGACATGAACAGCAGCGCCTTAAAAAAGGCGTGTGTCGTTAAATGGAAGATAGCGGCAGAGTTGGCGCCGACACTTTCGGCCATAAACATATAGCCGAGCTGACTCATAGTTGAATACGCCAGCACACGCTTAATATCATACTGAAAAAGCGCGGCAGTGGCGGCAAACAGCGCCGAAGCGCCGCCCATAATGCCCACTGCTTCCAACGCATATGGCGCGGCAGAAAAAATAGCTGTGCAACGGGCAATTAAATATACGCCCGCAGTTACCATGGTTGCCGCATGGATAAGCGCGCTGACTGGTGTGGGGCCTTCCATCGCGTCGGGCAGCCACACATGCAGCGGAAGCTGCGCAGATTTCGCGGCGGCGGCAATCAGCAGCATAAAAGCAATAACAGTTGTAGTTGCGTCTCCCGCAGTAAACAGACCGGCGCGCGAAAAGAGGGTATCGGTAAAATTCACCGAGCCGGCTTTGCCAATCAGCAAGAAAATAGCGATCATTAAACCAAAATCACCGATAACGTTAACCACAAATGCTTTTTGCGCCGCCTTCACTGCTGAAGGTTTGCGCCACCAAAAGCCAATAAGCAGGAAA
>JAKAOI010000445.1 GCA_021812265.1 Chloroflexota bacterium
TCCGATCAGGTTGTGTTAGAATTTTCCGATCCGCAAAGCAAGGTTAGTTCTATAGTTGCAGCGCGTGAAGTTGTGCTGCAAGATATTTTGACAACAATTTTGGGAGCCGAAACGACTTCAGATCTGCAAACACAGTCTGGAAAAACTGCCTTAAAAACAACAATAGAAAATCAATTTGCGTCAGTGTTATATGATTTGCATATTACCGACGTTTTGTTTCCGATTTTTGTTATGCAGTAATACAATTGTTTTATGAAAGGATTCATAGATCATGAAAAACTCGTCCAGCCTTTTGCTTGAAAAAATACGCGAGGTTTTAAGCCGCGATTGGCGCATTACATCTGCCTTGGCAATTGTTATTATCGGTGGAGCAATTGTATTTGCTACTTTTAACGCAAATAGCATACAATCGCCGTCTGCGGCAGATATACTCCCTGCTTCAGTAAAAGCAACAGCGATTTCCACAACACCGCCAGTTGCGCCAAAATCCGGACATACTCCGGCTAAAACTTCCGGCAGAAAAAAAAGCCCCGCAACATTGGCGGCTACTGCAACACCGCAAAGCAACACGCAACTAAACCTTGCTAACCCATACGCCAAACAAGCGCCACAGCCAACTCAAAGTTTAGCAGAAACAATTTTTGGGTTCATATGGCGGCTGGCGTTAGTTATTGCGCTCATCTACCTTACTATGCGTGGATTAGCCGCATTAAAAAAATCAGGATTCTCACTTCAAAAGAAAAATTCTGAATCCAAAGCTTCTTTCTTTGATAATTTGGAAGAGATTAAACTATCACCGCAACTGTCTCTGCACGCTATTCGCGCCGGCAGCAAAGTCTTTATTTTAGCGCGCATCGGCGGCGCGGTTCAACAGCTTGGCGAAGTAACACTTGATTCTGATGAGCAAAAGGACAAATTCATTAATGAGCTGAAAAGCGACCGCTTTTTACAAACGTTAACAATGGCTATCGGACAAAACAACACAACAGTGGGAGACATGCAAGCTATCGTTTCAGGTAAAAATGACACTGCGCTGTCCCTGCCGACAGAACATTCCACCGTAACTTCTGATGACCTTGAAGTTGTAGATGGAAAGTGGACTACTGTAAATATTCAGGCTGATGATCCCATTCAGCCGGCAGTTCGCGAAAAGGACAGTAAAACAGAGCAGCAGGTTAACGCTATAGCAGGTGTTGCGCGCGCGGCAGATAAAGTTGATAAAAATGAGCAATTAGATCCTTCCTTTGAACGAGAAGTGCTATGGCATGCAGAACAATTTAGTGTTGGCGCAGCAGCCCAAAAATATGGCATTCCATACCAAAGAATTGTTGCAATGCGAAAACGATATGGCAAAAACAAAACACAAAAACAACGCGAAAAATTACGACAGCAAAATGATTCTTTTCCGCTTGCCGCCGATCACCCCAAACCGTTCCAAGCAGAAAGCAGCGGCTTTACTATTGCATTGCCAAAAGCCAGTCTTATTCGGGCAATTTACGGCAAAAATAAACAGCAGGCTACTAAAGACACAAAACCGGAACCGACTGTGGATAAAAATAAACAAGTTAAGCCGGATGTAGATACCGGCATAGATCCCATGGCAGACGCTGCAGCTTCGCAGATTGCTCAAATTCTTGCCGAACGGTTTAACATTCGCAATCCGCCATCAATAAAGAAACCAACTGTAAAATAAAAATAGAAACTATATTCTATTTTTCTGGCAAGCACGCATTATGTTATTCAACTATGCATGCTTGCCAATTTTTTTATCACAAAGATATCCACATGTGGATATCTTTGTGTGGATATCTGATGATACGTCATTTATTGCCACCGCTGTTCCATGTTTAGTTTTATGTTTTCAAAGCTGCTGGTGTTTGCGTCAATGATATGTAGGTGTTGTATATAGTATGTGGCTGACCATGCATACATATTATGCAGTATGGGGAAAACTTGTGGAAAAATACACCAGATATTCACAGAGCAACAAATTCTTGCCGGAGCTTCCCTAAAAATATTCAAACTGACTCGCTACACCATGAGCCGTTACACAAAAATATTTATGAACGTTATATTAAAACTATCAAAATAGTGATACCTGTGTCACTCCGGCTGATACATATGTTGATAAGTATCAGGTTACCCACAAAGTTTTCCACAATTTAAAAATTTCCCTGTCTGTCATTGTGCAGTGATATATGTATTGCCACATAGTTTTGGCTGTTGCCGAATACGCCGCAATGAATTTAATGAATCTTTTGCTCAGCAATAAAAAACAGTTGTCGCAGACTTACCTCGCCGATTGATACACATCGTATTTCGCATAAACGCTCACTGCCTCCGCAAACAATGCGTTAGACAGAAATTTAACAAAAATTAAAGCAGCAAACAGGATCAGAATAAGGATATATTCAGATAATTTTTGGAGAAGTTAATGCGTCTTGGTACATAAATATGCTTTAATGGCCTTTAAGCGGGTTATAGGGCGTTTATTTATTCGATATCTATATAACTAAACTTGTTGCTCTTACAAAACCTCTTTATAAACGCTCTGGATAAAAATTTGCTACGACAAATTCGCAAAAACAACGCTACTGCATATTTTGTGCGAATGATAAAACAATAAGAAATAGTATTGATATTGTTTTACGTATATCTCTTACAATCTCATAAAATACGAAACAGA
>JAKAOI010000019.1 GCA_021812265.1 Chloroflexota bacterium
GTTCCTCGGTCGTCGAATAAAAAAATGTTATAGCCACCCTGATATAAAAAATCTGCCCAAGGATACATATCAACATGGGTTCCTCGGGTTCCCGGAACTAATATAATGGTAGGCGCGCGCGGAGAAGCTATTGCTAGCCATCCAGCAAGGCGCACGCCATCCGTTGCGGTAAAGTGAACTGCTTGCAAAGGTATATTTGCTGCCGCCGCTGGAGCCACTTGCCGGGGGATATTTGCCACCAAGCGAATGGCGCGTATACCAGGAATCAGCGCCCAAATTATGATTGCGGCGGCAAATAGCGGTAGAGAAAACTTTTTCCAGTTTTGCCGACTGAAGACAGACAATAATTTATTTTTGACTATGGACAAAGCAGCGGCAGGGCGCGCTTGCAATTCAGCCATATCTTAAACGGGGTCTTTCCAAGCGCGAATAATACGGCGCGGTGGGTCTACAAACCAGCTCCATGCGCATTGCGCTACATACGCTGGCGCCGGAATATGCTCTGGCGGCTGTTCCTGCCCGCCGCTTTTTGTGGTCTGGCTCAATATTGCTGCGCGCAGATCTTGCGCAGTTGTGCCGGGAAAGAGCGTAAACGCCGCGCCAACATGTTTGCGAAAATGCGCGTCGCTGCCACCGACAGACGCGAACCCCCATTGTTGGTTTAGTTCAATAACTTGTTTGCGCTGCGCGGCGTTTGCCGGAGATGGATTATATGTTTCTATACCGTTGATACTATAACCGCGGGCAATAAGATCTTCAATTTTATTCCGGTTTAGGCTGGGCACAAGCTTACCCAATGGATGCGGCGCAATGCAAACACCGCCTTGTTCCGCTATCGCTGAAATAGTATATTCTACCGATTTATACATTTTTATTCGTTTTTCCAAAAATAAACCGATAAAATGTCCCTGAGTTGTTGTAACTTCCTCACCCATAATCAGGTCTATAGGCGCTTTTAAACGCGCTAATGCTTCGGCTGTTCTTTTTGCGCCTTCAATGCTGTCGTGATCGGTAATAGCTATTACACGAAGCCCGCGCTGCACAGCAGTTTGAATGATAGCCGCCGGGCTGCAAGTGCCATCGCTGAAATTTGTATGTATATGCAGATCGGCCTTCGATATTGGTTGATTTGCCATAGAAGGAGTATTCATAAAATATAGGCCTCACAAATTGCCGCACTGCATGCAATGGCGTTGCGCTAACGATCGCGGCGCCCCACATACAGCGCACGAAACCCAGCGCAGCGGCTCACCGCAGCGGGTGCAAAAATTGAATGACGACGATTCGGGCGCCGCACAAGCATCGCAAATAATATATGTCGACCGTAATTGTCCGGCCCGGTAATCTGAAACAGGCATGGCAGCGCCGCATCTCCAGCAGTATGCGGCGGCAGGCGAATTATGCGCCGCGCATATTTTGCAGGTTGTGTATATGGGACTTGCAAGCGGGCGGGAAGCCGGTTTAGATTTGCCGCTGCTTTGCGCCAATTCCATAACCGCCGAGTCAAATTCGGTTACTTGCTGATAGCGCCGGGCAGGATCTTTTTGTAAAGCTTTCTGCACGATTGCCCGAAGATCTTGCGAGATGGCGGGATTAAGCAGGGCGGGATCGGGAACCGGATCAAAAATATGGGAATGAGCAATAGAGGTAAAGTTCCCATCAGAGAACGGCGGTTTGCCACAGAGCATTTCAAATAGCAGAATGCCTAACGCATAAATATCGGCGCGTTGATCGATCGGTTCACCTTGGCACTGTTCGGGCGCCATATATTCCGGTGTGCCAACGCCTGCGCCGGTTTGCGTTAGTTTTGCCGGCGATTCCATCAATTTTACCACACCAAAATCTGTAAGCACCGGCCGGGGATTTTGCGGGTTTTCCGAAATATCCATCAACACATTTGAGGGTTTAATATCTCTGTGAATAATGCCTTTAGAATGCGCATACGCTACTCCTTGGGCAATGTGATGAAATATTCGCAGCGCATTCAGCATGGAAATGGAGTTGCGTAAATAGCGGCGCAAATTCGGCCCATTGATAAGTTCCATCACAATGAAAACCCACATATCAATCGAATCTGCGTCATAAATAACAATAATATTTGGATGTTTTAAGCGAGCCAGCGCCATAGCCTCTATGTGAAAGCGCTCTAAAAAAGAAGGATCAGCGCGCAGTTGCGGAGGCAACACCTTCAGGGCTACTTCGCGGCTTAAATTTTCTTGATATGCGCGGTACACCGTTGACATACCGCCAATACCTAGCGGCTCGATAATCTGATATTTGCCCAGCCGAACCCCAGCTAAAGGATCTGCCGTCATAAAAACCGCCTGCCTTTCCAAGTAGCGCCAATATAAGTCGGATATAGGTTTTGGCAAATGTTCATGATATTTTTATATCTATAGATATAAGACGCTGTTGCCTAAAAAAGAAAAACCTAGGACGGATTACTTCTTTCTCGTATGTAGTATATGAGAATTACCTTAAATATTGATAAACCTAAATTGATAAACCTAATTAGGGTTCAAAAATGGACGTAAGATAACGTGTGTCTAGACAACAGAGAACCATGCCATCGTTTGCGGATGGCATGGAAACGTTTCGAATCAGCAAAGAACAGAAAAAAATAACAAACTAGCGTTGAGTAAATTTCAATGTTGTTTGTCCGGTTTGCACTTCATCGCCATCTGTCAGGCGATGCTCTTTGATGCGTTCGCCATTAACAGTGGTGCCGTTAGCGCTATTTTCATCCCGAATGATATATTCGCCGTGATCATCGCGGTAAACGGATGAGTGAAGCCGGGAAACCGCAAGATCTTCTACAAAAATATCGCTTTCTCTGCTGCGGCCAATGGTTGTGCGATCTTTCCGCAATTCAAATGTGCGGCCCGGTTCTTTTCCCACCGTCATAATTAAATATGCCGCACGGCTTTCTCTTGGCGCCTGCTGATCATACTGCTGAGAAGAGCCGCCACGCCACTGTTGTTGATCTTGTTGTCCGCCCCATTGCTGCTGCTGCTGTGGCGGCTGATCGACTGGCTGTCCCCATTGCTGCTGCGGGTTGATTGGACGTGACTGCTGAGGAGTATATCCGCCATTGTTTTGCTGCTGCCAGCCTTGCTGCCCAAATCCTTGTTGTGGAATCGGCTGTGACTGATGCTGCGCTGCCGGATTACCCCATGCGGATGGTTGCTGCGGTTGCGGCGGTTGCTGTTGCGCGTTGGGAGTGCCCCACGCGGCTTGCTGATTGGCAGGTTGTGGAGCTTGCTGCGAATCGCCCCATCCTCGCTGTATGGTTGGTGGCACTTGTTGATATTGGTTTTGCTGTTGCGCGTTGGGATTGCCCCACGCGGCTTGCTGATTGGCAGGTTGGGGGTTTTGTTGCGGATCGCTCCATCCGCCTTGCTGCCGATTTTGCTGCTGCCCAAACTGTTGATCTTGTTGGAAGCCGGAATTTGGCTGTTGCGCGCCCCACACTGGGGAAGACATTTGATTTTGCGCTGCAGGGTTTGGCTGCTGAGCCGGCCGATTTTGCTGCTGTCCCCACTGGGCAGCTTCGGGCTGCTGGGAATTTTGTCCCCATCCGGAAGGTTGTTGCTGCTGTTGCGCTTGCGCCTCATCATTCCAGCCGCGGTTCCAGCCTTGTTGTGGTCGAGAAGAACCTTGCTGGCCGCTAAATCCTGAAACTGTGCCGCCAAAATCACCGGGTCGGTGTTGCGCGTCGCCTCCGCTGTTTGGTCTTGCCGGCGGCATGCTCCAATCTTGGTTTGCGGAAGGCGTGCGGTTTGCCTGGCCGCCGCGCATCGGCCCTTCATCTGGGTCATACGATAACCCGCGCTCTGCCTTTGAGCCACTGCTGTCACTGCGAAGGACCATAATAAAAATGACCACAATCGCGACAACAACAAGCACTGCAGCCCCGATTACGGTATACTTTGTTGTAGAACCGGAAAACAATCCGAGAACTCCAACACGTGTGATAACATCCATACACAAGCCCCTTCTTTGCTGAGTTGCGCTTGAATAATATCTTTGTTACATTCAAACCACTCTAAGCGCCTACGAAGCGCGTATTTCGAAACGTAAATCCACATTTCCGAGACGGAGTGTATCACCTTCTCGAAGTTCTTGTGGTTGATTTGGCATTAACGGAACACCGTTGATATAAGTTTTGTTAAAGGCGCCAAGATCTTCAACAAAATAGCGTTCTTCTCTGATAGAGAGATGCACATGCCGGCGTGAAACTGTATGGTGCACATCCAGCGCAATGAGGTCTATATCAGGGAAAATACCTTTATTCGGATCACTGCGGCCGATGATAAGTTCCGGTTTTAGGATCTGAAAAGTTTGCCCCGAGATTGGCGATACAAAGCGCGGAATCTGCCTGCCTGTATCTCGGGGCGGAGGCAGTGTATTTTCCGGAGTAGCTTCCAACAGAGTTGACAGCCCATCGACAAATTCCTGAATAGTTTGGAATCTTTCTTGCGGCCGCTTAGCCATACCTTTGCGAATAAATGCGTCATACATCAGCGGCAAAGACGGATTGATTGCGCAGACGGAAGGCGGCGGGTTGCGCATATGCTGCACAACCACATCAACGGCGGTTTCACCATCGTAGGGAACTTTTCCGGAAACCAATTCAAAGAACACACACGCCAATGAATATAGATCCGAACGAGTATCGGCTATTCTGCCATTGTCGGCTTGTTCCGGTGAAACATAATACGGAGTGCCTAAAAATACATTTGACACAGTAATAGGGGCAGTAGATTCGCTGCGCGCTAACCCAAAATCTGTCAGCTTAACGACATTATCTGTTGTCAGCATAATATTTTGCGGTTTGATATCTCTATGAACAATTCCTTTACTTGCCGCAGAATAAAGACCGTCTGCAGCTTGTACGATAATATTGATAGCGCGTCGCGGATCTATGGCTCCTTTTTGTTCAACAATTTGTTTTAGTGTGTGTCCATCGACATAATCCATGACAATAAAATAGATATCTTGATCGTCACCCCAAGCTATCGGCTGAATGACATGCGCGCCTGAAATTTGCTTCAGAAGCTCGAATTCGCGCCGGAACCGTTGTATCAGTTCTGCGTCTGTGGTTGCTTTGCGACTTAATACTTTTATTGCATATAAACGGTTTGTTTGTAAATCACGCGCAATGAACACGGAAGCCATACTGCCGCTTCCGCGTTCATCAATCAGCTTATAGCGTCCTTGTATGACGCGACCAACCATGATCCGCTCCTTACCGAACAATATACCGAATTAATATATGGAGTCGATTGATAAAAGATTCCTAAAAACCATATCTTTTTTGAGATATCTTATCAAATGTATGATATCTCTTAGGATATTTGTCTGATCTTTAACCAGGATTTTTACTATAAAACGCTGCATAGCAAAACCATGGCCCAACTAATGGATTGCAGTTAGATCCTCATAGTATCATGCAATGGAGTTTACTCAGACAAAAAGTCCTATTTATACCATTGTAACCCATCACCGGCAGAATAGGGTACACATCTAGTCCTAGCAGGGAAAATTACCTTTTCTCCGATGGGGAGGCAGAGCAACTCCTAAAAATGATCATCACATCTGTTTTCAGAACGGCTCTTGCTTTGATTATATCAATGGTTTGATTTTTCTGCAATTGCCAAATACCACATATCACAAAAACAAGCATGCTCTATATAAAAAACGCTGCAATAAACGCAGATGTTTCACTTGCAGCATCGCCACGACAGATTACCATTTGCCATAAACCGGAATCAGCGCGCCGCTAATCAGCCATGCTTCATCCGAAGCTAAAAACAGCAGCACACGCGCTATATCTTCTGCCTTGGGCCATACAGTAAAATCTGCGTCGGGCATAGCGGCGCGGTTAGCCGGAGTATCGATGATACTTGGCAGCACTGCATTAACCGTTATGTTATCTTGTCGCAGCTCTTTTGCCTGCACTTCAGTTAAAGCGGTAACTGCAGCTTTCGATACTGCGTACGCCCCGGTGTTTGCTGAAAGTTCTTTTGCGGCGCGCGCTGCAAAATTAATAATTCTGCCGCTTCCTGCTTTACGCATTTTTTGCGCCGCATATTTCGACATCAGCAATGTAGATGTAACATTCAACCGCATCATTGTGTCCCATATAGATGTGTCGAGTTCATCTATCGGTGTTCCAGCTGAATAGCCGCCAACCATATTGATGAGGGTATCAATTTGTCCTGTTTGCTGAACAATTTGCTCCATCACTGCGGCAACCTCAGTTTCATCAAACACATTCACACCAATATGTCTTATATTGCTGGTTTCTGTTTGCTGAATTTTATCACGGGTTTCATGTCGATCCGCCACAAACACAGTATACTCGTTTTCACTGAATATACGCGAAATAATCAATCCGGCGCCGCCGGCTCCGCCGCTTATTACCGCGACTTTTTTGTGTTCCATAGTGTTTACCGCCATTTTCTTTGGGTTAACTCTGCTAGGTGTATTGTACATTGTTTATAATATCTAGCGCCTGCGCAACGTGTCAAAGGGGAGTTTTATTAACCGGCGCAATGCTTTTTGAGCCAATTTTTATTGGCGCACTCTGCTCGAGTTTCTTTATAAACAATCCAGACAAACAATCTAGCCATATGGTCTTAAAAGTATTGACACGACTTGCAGTGATTGATAGAATAGTTCTTACATCATAAATCTCCGGCAGATACCTATTTCATCGAAATATACCGCCGGAACCGCTTATGTATATTCAAGGATTCTTAAATCTACTAAAACAAGCGCAGGTATATACAAAGATGTTTCCGATTTCAATTCGCAAATATGCCTCTTTAGTGTTCAGCTTGCTGATCGGCCTTACATTGCTGATTAGCGGCTGCTCCGCAACTGCCGGTGTTACTTCTGGCAAAGCGGCGAATCAAACATTTATCTATCCTAATCCCGGCGCAAATAATGCGCTGCCAAACTGGACAGCGTTTCCCAACTCTGGGAACGGCTTAAATTTAGATCCCGCATACGCCTATACTGAATATTCCGTTATTGTGTTGAATATGATACAAACGCAGTTGCTCACCTTTAACAGCAGCCTGCAAATTATCCCAGACGCCGCGCAATCTTGGCAAAACACGAATGGCGGCAAAACGTGGACATTTACCTTGCGGCCTAACCTGAAATGGAGTGACGGCACATCGCTGACATCGAAAGATTTTGTCTTTTCATTTGAGCATGAACTCTCACCGAATTTATGCACTTCCGGGGGAGACTATAATTCGCCGATTCCGGCAAATCGCAGCAGTTGCGCCGGCGGGCAGTTTCAATATATGTTCCTGCAATATATACAAGGCGTGCAAGCTTATTCTACCGGTGCGGCGTCCAGCATTTCGGGGATACAAGCGCCGGATAACCAAACACTTGTATTTACCCTTACACAGCCTATCGCGTTTTTCCCGTATGATATGGCTACTGTAGCCGCTGAACCGATTGAGCAAAGCGTTTATCAAAAATATTATAGCGCTCAAAGCAGCGCATCCACATATTCCGAACACTATGATCAAGGATTGGCGCAATCTGGCCCATTTGAAGTCTCTGCTTGGACTGATAATAGCGGCAATCCTGTACAACCGCAATCTGCCACACAAATTATTTTTAAACCTAATCCCAATTGGATGGGCGCAAATACAGGCAATGCGGTAAATTTACAGAAAGTAGTTATGCCCCTAACCGCTAATACCGATTTACCATATACATGGTATCAAAATAATCAAGTTCAAGAAGCAACTGTTCCTCCGTCGGAATATCAAACTGCCAGCGCTTTTACTGATTTCCATTCGGTCAATAATTTGCAAATCGATTATATTGGTCTTAATAAGTTTGTGGCGCCTTTTAATAGCTTAGCGGTGCGCCAAGCTTTTGATTTGGCAATCAATAAAAAATATTTGGTAGATCAAGTGTTTGGCGGGGCAGTTGCTCCAACTAATCACTTTATTCCATTTGGCATTCCCGGCTATAATACACAGTTGCTGAATCCGCCTGATTCAACCGCCAGCGCGTCAATCTCCGGCAATTTTGAAAAAGCGCAAGCGCTTATCGGATTGGCGGCTACACAATGCCTGCAAGATACTGCGCAGTCGATGTGCCCGTATATTATCGGCAATAACTTTGTTTCCACAAGGAAAAACGCTTGTGGATATACATATGGTGTAGACGCGCAGGGGAACTCTACACAACAAGCAATAACTTTTTATGGGCCAAGTGACTCCCCAGAATTGTCGCAATTTGTGCAAGAATCTGCCGCGATGTTAAGTAATGTGTTGTGCTTGAATGTGAAATCAGATATTACAACACATAACTTTAATGATATTGTCAGTATCATTTTGCAATTTACCAATACAACGCAAACAACAATTGGTTCGCAGTCTGCGCTTGGTATTTGGTGTTTTGGCGGCTATATTGCTGACTATCCGGATCCGCAAGACTTCACATCAAACCAGTTTTTACCTGGATCGGGCAATAACGCTTCCAATGTTGGCATTGGCAATACCGATACTGCCCTTGTCAGTGAAATGAAAGCTGCCGACAGCCAATTGAATCAAACATTACGCTACCAGATGTACGCTAATATTGAGCAGCAATTAACCGATCTTGTGCCGTGGATTCCATTCGGTCAGCCCAAGGGCATTTACCGGCTCAGCCCGAGTGTTAAAAATTTCTACCAGCCCGGTGATGGCTTTATGTCTGATCAAGATTGGCCGCAGGTATATATTTCAGCGTAACTGCGGGATATACACCGTGTTGCGGAAAAAATCAATATCTATGCGCGGAAAAATCCTTTTCTGCGCATATTTTTTTTGTTTCTGACATACATCAAGGATAGCGGCTGATTTTTCAATCGGCGAAAATAATGCTATAGTTTAAATGTGGCAGTCATCGTAAAAACGCCGCATATCTTCTGCTTGTTTTGGGAAATGACTGTTGTTTTCCTTTTTAGTGATTATAAGGAGTCTCTCGTGTCGCAAGAACCATTTTTTGAACCAATTCCCAGTCAATCTTCAGATTGGCAGCCTAAATCATCTCCTCAACGTTCTGGGCCGACGCCACAGTCTGCCTTAATTGTATTTGTATTAATGGCTTTGGCGTTTACCGGAGGCTGGTTCAGCAATCAGGCTATCAATAATCCGGTTCCGCAATCGGCGCAACCCTATGCTCCTACTATTTGGGACGCATGGTCTTTAATTGATAAATATTATGTTAATAAAAACGCAGTTAATCATCAGCAAATGGCCTATGATATGATTAACGCTATGGTTAATTCACTTGGAGATACCGGGCATACCCGCTTTATGACGCCGCAGGAAGTGCAGCAGTTTAATGCGCAAATTACCAATAGCGATATTGTCGGAATCGGTGTTTTTCTGGAGCAAGAGCAAACTGCTTCGGGTGTTATTAATGTGATTCAGGCAACTATTCCGAAAGCCCCGGCCAGTACAGCCGGACTGCTTCCCGGCGATCAATTTATCTCGGTGAATGGGCAAGATGTAACGCATGCCTCGCAATCGCAGTTAAGTTCGGTTATACGCGGAAAACAAGGGACACCCGTCACCATAACTGTATATCGATCCGGTGTAAAACAAAACCTGTCTTTTACGCTGACACGGCAGCCTTTCAGCGCGCCGCTTGTTACGTTTGACTATTTTCAGCAGGATAAGATTGGTTTTGTGCAATTATCCGGATTTGATCAAGGCGCGTCGCAACAATTGACTACTGCGCTGAAGACACTTCAAACGGAAGGGATGCAATCGCTGATTTTGGATCTTCGTGGTAATCCGGGGGGATATGTCAGTGAGGCAATAGCTGTGGCAAGTGATTTTCTTGCAAATAACAAGGTTGTTGTATACGAAAAATCTTCTGATGGCAGTATTACTCCTGATATGGTTCAATCCGACGGCATGCACCTGAATATACCTATGGTAATATTGGTGGATAACGGCACAGCCAGCGCCGCCGAAATAGTTACTGCCGCCATACACGACAATCGGCCGGATGTTCCGGTTATTGGTGTGCAAACATTTGGCACAGATACAGTGCTGGAGCAGTTTGATTTACCGGATGGCTCGCAGTTGTTATTGGGAATTAAAGAATATTTAACGCCTGATAAAACGCAATTTCAGCCGGGTGTAGGCCTTATTCCAACCCAAGTTGTAACCTTGTCGTCTAACAGCTTTCCGGAAAATCCCTTAACGCTTCAGGAGCTGAATCAAAGCGAAAGTTCGGTGCTGGCCGGTCAGGGGTTAACTGATGATACGCAGTTGATAGCGGCAATTAAGTATCTGCAAACTATAAAAACGAATGGGTGAAAATCATTCGAAAGCTGGGGGGCGGCCGTAATGGCTGCCCCTAGTGTGTACTGCGCTGTGGTATATTTTATAGTATTGGTGGTTTAGGGCGGCGTCAATTTAAGCTGCTGAGGTTTGAAAAATATCTTGTGGAAAATGGCATAAAAAAAGTGGGCAATACAGGACTCGAACCTGTGACCTCTACCATGTCAAGGTAGCGCTCTAACCAACTGAGCTAATTGCCCTTACTGGGATAAGTATAACATATACAGCGGTAATATGCAAGCAATATCGGCATTTTTCCTGTGATATACTTTTTGCCGGACTACAAATAGGATGTCAAAACGTTTTGTCATTCATTCTTTTAACATAAAAACACCGCACATGTTGGGTTGTATTTGAAAATTGGTTGGTGTGAACCGGCGCGCTGATATATGCTGTTATAAAAAAGAAAGACCCATAAATGGGTCTTTTCTTGAGTGGTTTGAAAAAGTGTTCTGTTTACGCTTGGGCTGCTAAAACCTGATGTTTCGCTAAAAATTCTTTCAGTGTGTGCGCTTCAATGGTTGATTGATCAATTGAAGTATCAGACAACGCAATTTCGTTTTCGCTGACAATCTGAGAAATATCACTCAGTGTATAGTCAATTGAAACCGGAGCTGCTGTGTGACGATCGAATCCATCTATGGCGATGCCTGTTTCCGTTTCGCGAATAGTAAACCGAACAACTTCTTTGCGATCGATATCTTGGCCGATTGCCCGTAGAACACTTTCGTAGGTAAACATACTGTGCTTGGAAGCCTCCTGTAAATGTGGTATATGAATGAAATATTGGCTCAGGATCTTTCAATCCTCTACTGTATACTTTACCATGTTTATGGTTTATATTCAAGTCTAAGACAAAATCTTTACGGTTTGTTACAACTTTGGGACCGGCAGTCCCACTGAGCCTTTCCTATAGTATACCCATTGTCCCTAATAGCTGGTTTCCTCTCCAGCAGCGGCCTCATACTTCGTGATACAATATGCATGAACATGAATGAATAACATGTATGCATAAAGCTTATCTTCAGGCTTTTAAACTATCGTATCTTATTTTGTTGTTATGGGAGGCGCTGTGGACACAAATTTGCTCAAGAAATTGAGCGCTGTTCAGGAACGCTATAATGAACTTGAGCGTCTGCTTTCAATGCAGGAAACTTTTCAGGATATTGCTCTGCTTGAAAAATATGGCAAAGAACGCGCTGCTTTAGATGATGTGATGACCTTATATACCGATTGGAAAACGGCACAAGAACAGCAGCAGGAAACCGAGCCGCTACTAAGTGAAAAAGACGCAGAAATTCGCGCTTTAGCCAAGGAAGAAATGGATCAGCTTCACGAAAAGTCGGATAAATTGGAGCAAGAGATAAAAATAGCGTTGCTTCCAAAGAATATTATGGAAGAACGCGACGCAATTATGACAATTCAAGCAGGTGTGGGCGGCGATGAGGCGGCGCTTTTTGCCGGTGAGTTGTTTCGCATGTATGTGCGCTACGCGGAGCGGCGGCAGTGGAAAACCGATATTATCGATTTCAATGACAGCGGTGTGGGCGGATATAAAGAAGTTGTCATGCAAATTCACGGTAAAGGGGCTTATTCGCGGCTAAAATTTGAAGGCGGCTCGCATCGTGTGCAACGGGTTCCTGTTACAGAATCCAGCGGCAGATTGCACACATCAACTGTAAAAGTTATTGTTATGCCCCAAACCGAAGATATTGAAATACATATTGATGATAAAGATATTCGGATAGATGTGTTTCGTTCTGCCGGCCATGGCGGCCAAGGGGTGAATACTACAGACTCTGCCGTGCGCATTACGCATTTGCCGACCGGTATTGTTGTTACTTGCCAAGATGAACGATCTAAAATTCAAAATTTAGCCAGCGCGATGTCGGTGCTGCGGTCGCGCCTTTGGGATTTAGAACAGCAAAAACGCGCTGATGAAGAAGGCGCCGCACGGCGTTCGCAGGTTATGTTTGGAGATCGCGCTGAAAAAATTCGCACCTATAATTTTCCGCAAGACCGCGTGACAGATCACCGGATCAATCTTTCACTGCATAATTTGCCGAAAATATTAGACGGCGAGATTGAGCCGCTGATAGAATCTTTAATAGACGCCGAACATTTGGAATCGTTACAAAGAGAATATGGATCAGAACAATAACCAAAACTCAAAACATGACGGCCCAAGGTGGGCGCGCCAAGGCGGCCGCATGTATGCGCAATCCGACAGCGGCGCAGATGATATTGTAATATCCGAGAATACTGCTTTGGAGCAGCAAGCGGCTTACAATGAACTTTCGGATGAGGAAGATATTTTCCCTCCGGAAGGCGCGCCGCCTTCATTGCTGGCAGAAGCAGCGTTTTTATGGCTGGAACACCGGAAAGCTGAGCGCCGTGACGCGCAAAATAGTGCG
>JAKAOI010000446.1 GCA_021812265.1 Chloroflexota bacterium
ATCTAGTGGTTTTAATTGGAATCAGATTAAACTTGTGGCAGGTGACTTTCATAATACCGGCTACTCAGATATTATGATGATGTACAATCTTGGCTCACCATCACCCTATAATGTTCCAGCTGTTGGCGCTTATGAATTGCAGGGTTCAAGCACCGGATTTAATTACCAAGGTCAAATTTGGTCCTCTTTGGGTCTTGGCAGCTTTGATTGGAATCAGATTAAACTTGTGGCAGGAGATTTTCATGGTACCGGTTATACCGATATTATGGCTCTGTATAATCTTGGTAATTCCGTTGCAGGTCTCTACGAGTGGCAATTTTCTAGTTCAGGTATAAATTATAAATACCAAGTTTGGTCCTCTTCGGGACTTGGTGGTTTTGACTGGAATATGGTTGATCTTGTAGCAGGCGACTTCCAAGGAACAGGTACCTCTGATATCATGGCTGTATATAATTTAGGTTCTCCTGCTCCTTATAATGTTCCGGCTGTGGGACTTTATGAGTGGTCGGGAACTAGTTCAGGTATAAATTATAAATACCAAATTTGGTCTTCTTTAGGCCTTGGCAGCTTTGATTGGAATCAGATTGTTGTTCCTTAAAAGAACAGTAAAACAATAAAGGCTATCCTTATTTTCAGAGTGTAAAAGTAAATTTATGCGCCGTCTCAACTTATGTGCGGATGTTTTGCCACATATGGAGTATGAGCGGCGCTGTGATTTACGTGCGTAGGTGATTAGAGTCTATAATCTCACATTTATAGACATATCAGCGCTCTTAGCGTATCATACATGTGTATATTTCTATTTGTGATCCGAAATATATAAAAAGATAGAAAATAAGGTGTTCGCCGAATATGAATCAGCGCACATACAGATAACCATTTTGATGCGTTTGCGTTACGCCACAGTGTATGCGCTTTCAAGGCAAGCGAATAACCCAAGAAAAATATGAAGGGTGCTTTCTTTATACCAATGGATACATTTTTCCCCGAAAAGACCGTAGCTGTTGTCGGTTTGGGCAAAATTGGCTTGCCTTTAGCAGCGCATTACGCAGAACATGGATGGACTGTTATCGGCTGTGATATTAATTCGGCTGTTGTAGATATTATTAATCGCGGTGGCTGCCATGTAGATGAAGAATCTGATTTAGCGGAGCGAATCGCTAAAATTCACGCACAGGGTAAAATCAGCGCTACTACCGATCTTGTTTCCGCCGCGCAAAAAGCAAATGTTGTTGTTGTTATCGTTCCCGTTATTGTGCATGAAGACCATTCAATTGCGTTTGAATCAATTGACTCAGCCACACACCTTATCGGTAAAGGCCTGCAAAAAAATACTTTGGTTGTGTATGAAACAACACTGCCGGTTGGCACAACATCCAAGCGATTCCGCGCCATTTTAGAGGAAGAATCACATTTAAGCGCTGAAACTGATTTTTATTTGGGCTATAGCCCCGAGCGTGTTTCTTCTGGACATATTGAACGCGACCTGAATAAGTATCCCAAAGTAGTTGGTGGCATTAACCAGCGCTCTAAAGCAGCCGTCGAAGCATTTTATGGCTCAGTGATAGACGCCGATTTAATTGTGATGGAAAGCGCGGATGAAGCAGAATTTGTTAAATTAATTGAGACAACATACCGCGATGTAAATATAGCGCTGGCAAATGAATATGCGCAATTTGCCGATGCGCATGGTTTACGCGCCGTGCCTTCCATTGCTGCCGCTAATACACAACCCTATTCGCACATACATATCCCTGGTGTCGGTGTCGGCGGGCATTGCATCCCCGTATATCCATATTTTTTGATGTATGGTGATTCGGAGGGATTAAGCCTTCCTCGTCGCTCACGTGTGGTGAATGATGATATGTCGATATATTCTGCGCAAAGAGTTTCGCGTGTAATTGGTGATTTGCACGGCAAAAAAACATTGATTTTGGGTGTTGCATATCGCGGCGATGTAAAAGAAACAGCGTTTACCAGCGCAAAATTGTTGCGTGAAGCGTTTATGCAGGCAGGATCTGAAGTATTTGCGCAGGATCCGCTGTTTACTGATGAAGAATTGCTTGCGCGCGGATACACACCGTTTGATTCCAACCAAGCAAGTTCGATAGACGCAATCGTTATTCAGGCGGCGCACAGTGAATATAACAACTTTGATTTTTCGCAGTTTGTAAATTGCAAGGTTGTGCTGGATGGCAGAGCTTCGGATCGACCGGAACGATTTGCGGAACTGGGCATAAAATATATCACAATAGGGGATGGATATACAGAATGCGTTTCGTCACTATCGTCGGCGCTCGCCCGCAATTTGTCAAGCTTGCTCCCGTAAGCGCTGCGCTGCGCGCGTATCATCAGGAAATTATCATTCATACCGGTCAGCACTATGATGTAAATATGTCGGATGTGTTTTTTCAAGAACTGCGCATACCCAAGCCAGATTTTCATCTTGGTCTGGGCGCCGGCACACATGGAGAAATGACCGGCAAGATGACCGAAGCTATTGAAAAAATTCTCATTTCAATAAAGCCCGATGGTGTAATAGTTTTTGGCTCCACAAATTCTACCTTGGCTGGCGCGCTTGCCGCGGTAAAAATTCATATTCCGGTGGCGCATGTTGAAGCTGGTTTGCGCAGCTATAATAAATCGATGCCGGAAGAAATTAACCGTATTTTAA
>JAKAOI010000447.1 GCA_021812265.1 Chloroflexota bacterium
GCTGTAATAACGCGCAATGTTGCCGTTTCCGCAAGTAACTCACCGCTATACTCAAACGCTAATGTTCCCGATGGATGATATTTTTGAATTTGCATAGTCTCCGGTCCTTTTATTACAGAATATGGCTTTGTCAGGCTTATAGGATCTTGCAAAACATGGCAAAAGTCCTATATACTTCAGGCTTATCAACACTTTCGTTATACATTTACTATGATTGCAGCAACAGAACGGAATACAAGTACTGTATATATTATTATTACACAATATGCGGAATTATACCATTTTCAGAAAATGGCAACGAAACAAAATGTATGTTTTTTTAACGTTACATTGTAATCCGCGCTATTTCGTTTCTGTGATTTATCCTTAGGACTTTCGCGTGAAAGAGAAGCGCATGGTTCTCATATCTGAAACCAAAGGGAGGTCTGGGGGGACACCCCAGAACCCTGTACAAAGGGCAGCGCCCTTGTACATCCCCAATTTTCTATGCTGAAGCGAAAGGCCTGATCCTATTTTAAACGGAACATATGCTTTTGCCAAACCGCAGCGCATATACTCCTTCATTGCCAAAGAAGATATTTGTGCGCTGTTACGCTGTATTTTGCAAAAGATAGCGTAATACTGGCGCTGGTTCCCATAAGGAAATGCTCTATGAAAGATAAATGGAAAGAATTATTTGCTTTGCAGCAAAAACTAGCTGATATGTATGCAAAAGTTCGGCCAACACCGTTTTATACGCAAGATCCTATTTTAAGGTGCCCTGTCTGGACACGCTCTATTACACACGAGGCGTGCGAGTTGGAAGATGAACTAAATTGGAAGCCTTGGAAAAATCCCGTAGATTTGCAGCAAAACCGCGCGCATCGCTTAGAAGAAACCGCTGATATTCTGCATTTTTTTCTTCAGTTATGCATCGATCAGGGATTTAGCGCCGAAGAAGTGTTTGACGCATATGTGTTAAAGCGTGATGAAAATATTCGGCGGCAGATGGAAAACCCGCTCTATAAATATCCAAAATTGAAACAGCCGGATGATGAATTATAGCCTGGTTGGCCTATAAAGGCCATAAATATCTATACATTTGCGCCGAGATGTATAGTATTGTAAAAACATAATGTACAGTTTATGTCTTTTAGGCGTATTGCAAGATATTGGCGCCAAAAATGCTACATAAGCTTGAATGCTCTTATTTTAGATATGTTTTTAACGCTAAACCAAAGCTGACGTGCATATGATAAACAAACACATTGACCGGCTGCAAAAATTATCGGCGCAGCTTATTAGTTATCAAACCACCGCAGATCGCCCAGATGAAATAGCAAAATGCTTACATTGGGTAAGTAACTACATCAGCGCGCATGTGCCTTCTGCCCATATTATTGAGTTGGAATCGCAAGGAAAAAAATCCTTGTTTATTACCCACGCAACATTGCAGCCAAAAATTATTTTTTGCGCGCATTTAGATGTTGTTGCCACGCATAACCCCAACCTGTTTACCGCAGTGTGTGAGCCAAACGGCCGATTAGTTGGCCGAGGAGCGGCAGATATGAAAGGCCCTGCCGCGGCGCTGCTGGATATTTTTGTGGAGGAAGCGAATCCCGACATTGGGTTGCTGTTTACTGCAGATGAAGAAGTCGGCGGAGAAAATGGCGCAAAATATTTTTTAAAAATTATCGATTGGCAGCCAGAAGTAGTTATTTTGCCCGACGGCGGAGCCAATATGCGATTAATTACCGAACAAAAAGGCATTTTACGCATTCAGTTAGACGCCACCGGGCAATCTGCCCATAGCGCGCGCCCTTGGCTGGGAGATAACGCCATTTTACGGCTTTCGCGCGCATATGAAGCGCTGCTGCGCAAATACCCCATTCCCATGTACGAAGATGATTGGCGCGTTTCTATCACACTCACACAAATAAACGGCGGCTCTGCCCCCAATGTTGTGCCGCTTGCCGCAATCGGCACGCTGGATATTCGCTATCCATTTACTTCTCAAGAAGCCGCCATGAAACTATATCAATCCGTTTGCGCTATTGTAAAGCGCTTCCAAGTTACCCCTACTCTTGTTTCATACGCCGGCGGCTTTGCGCTGGATATTTTTGCGTCCGCTGTGGATGTATTCCAAAATATTGCCGAACGTACCCTAGGAGCCAAACTGCCCCTTTCCCGTGAAGCCGGCGCTTCCGACGCGCGCTTTTTTTCGGAGAGAAATATTGCTTCACTGATGTATCAGCCTGTTTGTGGCGGCTGGCACACCGAATATGAATGGGTAGATATGCAAAGTTTATATCAGTTTCACCAGTTAACCAGCCAATTTACTGCCGCTTATTCCGATTTTTCCAACAGCGCTTTAGATATCTGTTCCGGCAGTTACAGCGATACGGCAGATATCGCTATAAAAGAGGCCTGATTAGCCTACTAATCGTATGCCTTAGTCCCATTGGCAAATGGTTAATAGTCATATATAGTAATCGGGATAACATATTTTCATTATGTTCCACACCGGTGTGTTTTTGTGCGTATATCATCTGTTTTCTGTATATCCGCATATAAATATTGCCGCCGGCGCGGCGCATGCTATGCCTGAATAATCTTCCGCTGCGTCACGTTTCCCGGGATGGATAAAAAGGAATAATTGATATGAATTTGCCTCACAATAGCGCAGATTATC
>JAKAOI010000448.1 GCA_021812265.1 Chloroflexota bacterium
CGCGCTCGTCATGTCTAGCGATTTGATTGCCTTTGAGGGCTTGCAGGTGCGCAACATGGTCAAAAACCAGCATCTCGCCAAGAGTATCAGTGACGCCGGATGGTCTCTGTTCCTGGGCTGGGTGCGCTACTATGCGGGCCTGGCTGGCATCGAGTGTGTCACGGTGCCACCGGCCTATACCAGCCAAAACTGCTCAGGCTGTGGGCAGATGGTCAAGAAGAGCCTGAGTGTGCGCACGCATTGCTGTCCGCACTGTGGCCTCATTCTCGATCGGGATCAGAATGCCGCACTGAATATCTTGCAAGAAGCTTTCCGTATCCTGGGGCACAGGAAAACGGCTCTGGCTCGACCAGAGGGAACGCTTGGGGACAGAGGGACCGCTACGGCTGGGGCGTGAGTTCCATCTGCAAGTCCGCTGGCTGAACCAAGAATCTGCTACGGCTTTAGCCTATGCAGAGTGTCAAATCAACTCAGGAGGTGATTCCAGGTGTTGGGAAAGGTTGCTTTTATACCCATTTCATAAAAATATGAAACACTCCACTAAAAAACAAAATATTCCGCACAGTGATGACGACTATCATAGTTGTTTCATAGACCCATTGCCTTCTTTTATCTCAAAATGCCTATATGCGCCGCAGCAGAAGCAGTCAATGCAGATTTTATATTACTGGCGTACATACGCCGGTTACTGTTATCTTTGTGTTGCGCAAAAGCTCTATTTTCTCTGCAACAGCCAGCGTCATAGCTCTGTCTTCTCGCTTTTCACCATTGGTATGCTGAATGCAGATGTGTTTTTAAGAGGGGGCATATGATCAATCTATTAGATGTTCCGGGTGTGTTTTTGGCGGATATAACAGCCGGGAATCAATTGCCTGCGCTTATAACAACCCTTATTATATTGTTGATTATTTGCGCCGGAGCCTCAGCCGCCGAAACATCGCTGACTTCGGTTAACAGAATTCGGATGCAGAATTTAGCGGAAGATGGCAATGCGCGGGCGCAAAGTGTTGAAAAATTTTTAGAAAATCCCAAACAACTGCTTACAACTATCTTGGTTGTCAATAATATTTCCCTTATTTTGGCGTCATCTATAGCAACTGTTATCGCTATTACTTTTTCGCCGCAGTGGGGTGATGTTATCGCTTCGGTGATTATGTCGGTTGTTGCGCTGATTTTCTGTGAAATTACCCCTAAAAGCGCCGCGGTGCAAAGCGCAGACGCATGGGCGCTGTTTTTTGCGCCAGTTGTTGTAGCTGTTGGCTGGCTGTTAAAACCCGTTATTTTCTCCTTTAATTTTATTACCGAGCTGTTATTGCGTATATTAAATGTAAAGATCCGCGATAAAGGCCCCTCAGTGACAGAAGAAGAACTGAAAATGCTGGTAAATGTCAGCAAGAATGAAGGCGTGTTGGAAGAAGAAGAACGCTCAATGATTACACATATCTTCGGGCTTTCTGATACAAGCGTTCGATCGGTGATGACCCCGCGGATAGATATGATTACGCTGGAATCCGACGCATCTATTACTCAAGCAGTAGAATTATTTATTAAAGCTGGTTTATCTCGCATTCCCATGTATGAAGATACTATTGACAATATTGTTGGAATGCTTTACGCTAAAGATCTCCTTATCGCGATACAATCTGAAATTCCTGATGCGCCGGCCAAACACTATATGCGACAAGCTTATTTTGTTCCGGAAACGAAAAAACTGGATGATCTGTTGCACGAAATGCGCAGTAAACGCATTCATATTGCCATTATAATAGATGAGTATGGAGCAGTCGCCGGGTTAGTGACAATTGAAGATTTGGTTGAAGAGATAGTAGGCGAGATACAGGATGAATACGATCTTGATGAAAGTCCTATTCAGAAAACCGGCGCGTCGGAATACCTTATAGACGCCATGGTAAGTGTCGAAGATTTTAATGAAGAGACCGGCGCGCATTTAGAGATCGGTGAGGAATATGATTCCCTTGCTGGTTATGTGCAAACAAAACTTGATAAAATTCCATCATATGGGGATAGCGTTTCAGCGGATGGTGTTACATTAACTGTGAACGCTTTGCGCGGCAAGCGTATCACCCAATTAAAAGCGATAATACATGAACCATTGCGTCTGCGTCCGGCAGAACTGCCGGATTTAGCTGATGATGAACCTGAACAGCAGCGTCCGAATGGCAATATAACAGCTTGAATGCGTTTTTGCTTACGTCTGCCGTAAGACAATCAGAAGGGATACAACCATGACACAATTCCGACATGATGAATTTAATCCGCAGAAAACGGAGACCGGCGCTGCTGCAATGCAGTCGCGTTCGGCGCATGTTCGTCATGAAACTGCGCGTATTATTTCATCGGTGATCCATCCTATTATTTTTCCCTTATTTACCATTATGGTAATTGCATATTCCCGTAATAATGATTTAAAATATTCCTTGATTTTAATGTTAATTGCCCTTGTAGTAGCCGCGCTTCCGCTTGCGGCGCTGGTTATTTTTCAAGTGCGCCGCGGCCACTGGACCGATCTGGATGTTTCCCAGCGAACCCAGCGCTATTTTCTCTATCCATTCTCAATCATCTCCATTATTTTGGTTTTGATCATCTACGCTCAGTTGCGCGCGTCGTATGCGCTGCTGACACTCGGCGCGATGTTTACGGCAAACGTT
>JAKAOI010000449.1 GCA_021812265.1 Chloroflexota bacterium
AGTGGAACACCTATTTGCAAGAATCTGCGGAAACAGTATTTTCAGCCGCAGAAACCGTTCAAATGCAGCTCATTGAATGGGCGCAAAATTTTATTGTTACCGCGGCAGAGGATATTGGGGAATATGTAGCGGTGCATACCCATTTGGCGGATAACGCCGCCAATTTATTGTGGGATTTATTGCGGCGCGAAGCCCCACATATACAATTATGTCTGAATTACGCAGATGATCTGAGCGCATTCAGCGAAATATACGAAATAAACTTGGCGCTGATGGCGCCACTGCGTAAAGTGAAAGATCCCGACGCCGCCGCGCTGCGAGAACACGCGCTGCTGTGCGGAGTAAAGCTGGCTAAACGCGAACACGATCAACAACGGATTATGATCTATTGTTTACAGTTGGCGGATATCCGCATTGACGAAAACCAATTTACAGAAGCGGAACACTATACCGACACCGCGCTGACAGCCGCTTTAGCCATAATAGACTTTCCGGCAATCAGCTTTATCACCCTGCGGCTGGCGGCCATTCAACTGCGGTTACAAAAATATCGCGACGCGCGCAACACAGCGATACAAGCTATGCTGGTCGCTAAAAGCAAGCGTTACCTCACAGATTTTGAGCAGGCTAAAACCATTCACGATCAAGCGCAAGCAGAGCTGGATAAAAATACTGAATCAATTTCCAAAGATTGACGTTTACGGAAAACTTTGCGTATGATACTATTAATACTTGCCGCTTCAATAGCGGTAAATATTTTGGGCGCCTGCCGATACACAATAAGCCGGCAGCCGTATTTTTAACCACAAAACAGGTACGCAACATGGCGGAAATTACTTCAGGGGTTTTACTTAGCCGAAGGAACAAACCCATTGGGAAAAATTACAAATGGGTTGTGTTAACCAATACAACCATCGGCGCTTTAATGGCAACTATAGACTCCAGTATAGTTCTCATCTCACTTCCGGCAATTTTTAATGGTATCCACATCAATCCGCTTAGCAGCGGAGAATCCGGTTATTTTTTGTGGATGCTGCTGGGATATTTGGTGATAACTTCAACATTATTAGTTACCTTTGGCCGCATTTCAGATATGTTTGGCAGAGTCCGGCTGTATAATTTAGGATTTGCTATTTTTTCGGGAGCAAGTTTACTGCTGGCGCTTGTCCCGAGTACGGGAAACACCGGCGCAATGGAATTAATTATTTTACGCATTGTGCAAGCGGTTGGGTCGGGATTTCTGCTTGCCAACAGCGCCGCACTGATTACCGACGCATTTCCTGCCAACCAAAGAGGTATGGCGCTGGGAATAAATCAAATCGCCGCAATTGGCGGTTCTTTTATTGGATTAATATTAGGCGGTATATTATCTGTCATTAATTGGCGATTCGTGTTTTTAGTCAGTGTTCCGGTTGGTGTGGCCGGAACCATATGGGCCTACGCCAACTTGCGCGAACTGGCAGTTATCCGCAAAAGCCAAAAGATCGACTGGCTGGGTAATCTTACTTTCGCCGCAGGGTTAACCATCCTTTTACTGGGAATAACCTATGGAATAGAACCATATGGAACCAGCTCACAGGGATGGGCCAATCCTTGGGTGATAGCAGCGCTGACCGGCGGAATTGCCCTGTTAATTTTATTTATATTTATTGAACTGAATGCAGAAGATCCTATGTTTCACTTAGGATTATTTAAAATTCGGATGTTTGCCGCGGGTAATATTGCCGGATTTTTATCTAGTTTGGCGCGCGGCGGTCTGCAGTTTATGCTTGTCATTTGGCTGCAAGGCATTTGGCTGCCTCTGCACGGATACAGTTACGATCAAACACCTTTATGGGCCGGAATTTTCATCACTCCTCTTTTAGTAGGTTTTTTTGTGATGGGTCCAATAAGCGGATATCTTTCCGATCATTTCGGCTCCCGGATATTTGCCAGCGCCGGATTATTTATTCAAGCGGCAGGATTCTTGCTGCTGACGTTTTTACCGGCAAATTTCAATTATCCATTATTTGGTCTGTTGCTATTTTTACTCGGCTGCGGCTCGGGATTATTTGCTTCCCCAAATACCTCATCAATCATGGGCAGTGTGCCGGCAAATACACGCGGTGTTTCTTCCGGCATGCGCGCAACCTTTCAAAACAGCGCATCGGTGTTCAGTATCGGCGCATTTTTCACTATTGTAACACTTGGTCTATCGTCTGCGCTGCCCACAACGCTCTATAACGGATTAACACAATATGGCGTTCCCGCAGCTGCGGCAAATCAAATTGCGCATCTGCCGCCAACAGCGGCGTTGTTTGGAGCGTTTTTAGGATATAACCCGCTGGGAGTATTGCTGCCGCCAAATGTAATGACACAGTTAAAAATATCACCGGCAAACCAAGCAACGCTGCTGGGAAAAGAATACTTCCCAAACCTTATTGCGCAGCCATTCATGGTTGGGCTGCACGCAGTGTTTTACATTTCAATGGCAATATGCCTTGCAGCAGCGTTTATTTCACTTATGCGCGGCAAAACCACGAGCTACGACAATGCGGCCGAAGACAGTTCGCAACAGCAAAATCAGCCACAGGAACCGGCCGCCGCTGTAGAATAACCGCTTAAAAAGCGCAAAACAGCGGAATTTTGCACAGATTTCGAGATTCCGCCGTTTTGCCTTCAAA
>JAKAOI010000020.1 GCA_021812265.1 Chloroflexota bacterium
TAAACAGTAAAAAGAAATCAGAGAAAATTTTAGTGCGCCGCAAACCATGCCGCGGGCGCACATTTTCTCTTGCATTCCTTTTATGCTTTGCTCCTGTTCGGCCTATATTTATGATACAATGCGTAATAAACAATCCCTGCCACCATACAGAGTCTTCAGCGTATGGCTTTGTAATAATGGAATATGTAATAGGATAACAGAATGCTTCGAGATACTCTCAAACAAATGACTCTTACCACACTGGCGGCTTTGCACGATCGCGGTGATATTGTTTTGCCGGAAGATACCGCGCCAGAGTTTGATATAGAACGGCCTCAACATATAAAATTCGGAGACTATTCCGTTAACGTGGCCATGAAATTGGCAAGACCGCCAAAATCACGGGAAATTGCCGCAAAAATTTCCGAATATCTCACTGAATTGGGGCGCTTAGTTCCCGCATACGACTTTATAGACAAAGTTGAGGTTGCCGGTCCGGGTTTTATTAACATCTACATAAAACCGGAATGGCTGCTGCGGCAGTCGCAAGCAATTATTGCCGCCGGAGACTCTGTGGGCGCGCTGAATATTGGCAGCGGGCAATGTGTAAATATTGAGTTTGTCAGCGCCAACCCAACCGGTATGGTGCATATCGGTAATGGCCGCGGCGGCTTTATTGGCGATACACTGGGCAATGTCATGGCGGCAGCCGGTTATTCGGTAATTAAAGAATATTACTTTAACGATTACGGCCAGCAAATTACCCTTTTAGGACGATCCTGTGTTTGGTATATGAAACATATCTTAGGAATAGACGCCGGAGAACGCCCAAATGAAGGGTACTTCGATCATTTTGTCACTCCAAATGAAGAAGAAGAAGCAGCAGCAGATGAACAGTCTAACACAGCAACGGGCTCCGTTATAAACAAAAATGGCTATTACTACACAGTTGCCCAGCGTGTTTTAGACAGATCGCCCGAAGTTGCAGACCTCGCGCGTAACACCGATGTTGAATATTTTGATATTATCGGCGCAAAAGCTTCGAGCATTATTATGGAAGATATCAAAAAAACCATGCTGGATCTGAATATTCATTTCGATGTCTTTTTCAGCCAAGCCTCGCTAGATGAAACCAACGAACTGCAAAAAGGAATAGAGCTGTTGCGCAATAACGGCTATGTTTTTGAAAAAGAAGGCGCCGTTTGGATGGAAACCAGTAAATTCGGAGATGATAAAGATCGCGTTCTTATAAAGTCTAACGGGGACACAACGTATGTTGCGTCGGATGTTGCCTACGCTTACAATAAATATAAGCGAGGATTCGATAAGCTGATTTATGTGTTGGGCGCCGACCATTACGGGTATATCGGCCGTATGAAAGCTGTTGCGCAAATGCTGGGTCATAGCGCAGATTCGTTAGAAATTCTCATCTATCAGCAAGTGAATTTAGATGTCGGTGGAAAATCGGTGCGCATGAGCAAGCGCGCAGGAAACATTGTCAACTTAGATGAATTGGCGCGCTTAGTAGGAGCAGATGTAACGCGATTTTTCTATATGATGCGCGATCATAATTCTCATTTGGATTTTAACTTAGAGCTTGCCACAAAAGAATCTGATGAAAATCCCGGCCTTTCAGTACAATATGCGCATGCGCGCATTGCCGGCATTTTGCGCAAAGCCGCCGAAACAGGCAGCGACGCCGCCAGTGAAGCTGCCGACGCAAACATGGCTGCGCTGCTGAACGATACACCGGCGCAGCTGGAATCTGAGCTGGAGCTGATGCGGGAAAATCTGCGGCTGGAAGAAGTATTGGAGCGCATTGCATTGCACTATGAGCCGCACCATCTAACAAAATATGCTATGGATGTGGCGGCGGCGTTGCATGTATTCTACGATCGCTGCCCTGCATTGCGCGCTGAAAATCCCGAAGTTCGCAAAGCGCGGTTTGCGTTGCTGCTGGCTGCCAAAACAATTTTAGCGCGCGCGCTGCATCTGCTGGGCATGAATGCGCCGGATCGGATGGAGCGCGCCGAATAGCGGCATATCTCGATGAGGATGAAATATGTATGCTTTTAGCAATTGATTTAAGCAACACCGGCGTAAAATTCGGATTATACGACAGCCGCGAGATGAAGGCGCGGTGGCGCGTTGCAACTGTGCGAGATAAAACCGCCGATGAATATGCCATGACACTTTCTGCGTTGTGCAAGCATGCGCAATTCACTTTAAACGATATTGATGATGTAATCATTTCCAGTGTTGTTCCGCAGCTTACGCCGACAATGCAGGAAATGTCTCGTATATATATTCACCGAGAAGCTATTGTCGTTTCCCATAAATCACAGCTAGGTATGCGCTTGCTGGTAGATAATCCTTGGGAAACCGGCACGGACCGAATATTAAGTGTTTTTGCCGCGAAACAAATTTATTCCACACCAGCCATCATCATTCAATTTGGCACTGCCACCAGTTTTGATGTGGCTTCTCCAGAGGGTGATTTTTTAGGCGGAGTAATTGCGCCGGGCATGGGTATCTCCGCAGAAGCATTGGCGCAAGCGGCTTCGCGGCTGTACCAAGTAGAATGGATTGCTCCGCCGGTTACATTAGGCAAAAACACCAAACACACCATGCAATCGGGCATTATATATGGGCACGCAGCAATGGTAGAAGGCATAGTCGCCAGATTGCGGCGTGAATTTTCGGGCGGCGCTGACGCAGTAGTTATTGCGCATGGCGGATTAACCGACATTGTAGCTTCCGTAACAGAATGCATTCAGATACGCGCCCCTTATTTGCTTTTAGATGGCTTGCAGCGCGCATATGAAAAATTGCGCTAAAACAATATAACAAACGCATTGAACATAATACCTTACACATGATATACTTAGAATGTGACATGCTACAAGGATGAAAAATTGGCGTATCTATGAATGATTTATTGCCAGCTGCCAACGATTTTGTGTTTAAGCGCATTTTTGGCAGCGAACAGCATACCGATGTGCTTCTGGCATTCTTAAATGCGCTTTTTGACGATACGCACGAAGAATTGCTGGATAGTGTAGAAATTTTAAATCCTACTTTGGAAAAAACCGCAAGCGCTGATAAACGCGCCATTTTGGATATTCGGGCCAAAACCCAGCGAGGCGATTTTATCAATATTGAAATTCAGGTGGCTAACCAACATAATATTGTGAAGCGGGCGCTATACTATTGGGCAAAAATGTACGCCGAACAGATGAATAGCGGTGACCAATATGATACGCTGAAGCGGGTAATATCAATTGCAGTGCTGGATTTTATAGTTTGGCCGAATTCGCGGTATCACGCATATTTTCAATTAGTGGAACGCTTAGACACAATAACGATACCGGATATTGAACTGCATTTTCTGGAGCTGAAAAAATTGCGGCAGGAGCAACAGCAAGACAGCGAATTATATTGGTGGCTAAGATTTATAAAAGGGCTGAAAACCAACCAATTGGAGGAATTTAAAATGCGCAATATGTCAACCAAAAAAGCGGTAGAATTGCTGGAAGTGCTCAGCCAAAACCCGGAAGTAAGACAGGAATATGAAGAACGACAGAAAGCCTTGCTGGATGAGAAGTCGCGAATTGCTACAGCGCGAGAACGCGGAATGATGCAAGGAAAACATAACAGTGCAATTCGAATTGCAAAAGCATTGCTGGCCAAGGGAATGGCTGCCGAAGAAGTTGCTGAAATTACTGCGTTGTCTATAGCAGACATTCAAAAATTGCAGAAGCGCAAAGGCAAATAAACACATCTTTTGCGCCGGATTTGTCGCTGTCGCGCATTCTGTATTTTATATATCTAGAACTTTCGCTTGAAAGAAAAACACATGTTCCTCGTATCTGAAACAAAGGGAGGTCTGGAGACACCCCAGAACCCCATACAAAGGACGCCGCCTCTTGTACATCCCCGATGTTCCATGCTGCAGCGAAAGTCCTGATATCTTAAATATATCCGTGCGCAATAAAAGCAATAAAGAAACGGGATTGGCGGTTATACGTCAATCCCGTTTCTTGTATCTTGAAAGAATAGCTAACAGATGAAAATCAGCAATCGTACATCTACATCTCTTGCCTGTTACGCCGAAGCCACAGGCTGCTTTGTCTCTTTGGGTGTAAACAACGCAGGTGGATCTGCTCCATAAATGGAATATACAAAAGCGCCGATAGTCATAAGCACTGTAGAAGCAACAACCAATTCATCAATATTTACGGTATAGCAGAAATAGGCTGCCGCAACACCAATAAAGGCAAACGCTGCAATGCTGATAGTGTGGATCATTCCGCCGGATTTGCGCGTCATAATAGCGCCGACTATTCCTATAAGCACACCAGCCGCAGCAACTGCCGCGCCGGCAAAATAGGTAAGATCGCTTAAGTTGCCTGCGCTCAGATTCATATCAATTGCGCCGGTAATTTGGACGCCAACACCAATAGCGGTAATCCACAACACTGCTTTACGCCATGTTCCGATTTTTTGCCGCTTGGTTAAGAAGGCAAACTGCACTGCGCCAAACAATGTGAAGATCAAAAGCACCCAATAAGCGTCGTGAATAGCGCCGGCGCCTTGATTCACTACCAAGTTTGCAGCAGTATCGAAAAACTGCGCATACGAGAAGAAAGCAAAACCAGCCATATAAATAAAGAGCAGAGAACCCATCACCAGCCATTGGCCAATACAACCTAACGGGGCAATATCAGCGGCAGGCGGCACAAATTCACGCTGTGTAGAAATCGTCCACAAAAGGCCAATGAGCGCAATACCAATGCCCATAACAATGGCTACCGGCAAGTGCGCCGCCGTATCACCGGTATGAGAAACAACTGCTGCCAATGCGGCAAACACAAAGGCATAAACAAAGCCAAGTCTGGTAAAAGCTGGCTTACGATTCCACAAATAGCCGCCGGCAATCATAAACACCATAAATGTTGTAGAAACGACAGCCGCAACAACATATTGCATATTTGCCGAGAAAAAGCAGCTAGATGGAATTTGCTGAGTTGAACATTGCACAAAATAATTATTTGGCGCAATCGTCAAAATCTCATTAATCAGTGGGTACCACACAACAAACAAAACCAACAGCGGCACAGCTAAATTACCCAGCGTCATAGCGGCGTGCAGATAATTGGCCGGCATAAATTTTGCGCGATTCTGTTTATCTGTCATAACCGGCAGCAGCCACACCAGCAACGCAAATAGCATCAAACCAAGCGCAAGACCTAAAAGCACATTTTCCATCGCGCCATTTGCTGGGGTATTTGTCGTTGCGGCGGCAGAAAAAGTATAGAGCGTGAGGTATGCAAAAAGAATAGCGGCGCTGACACCGGCAGATCCCCAAACGAGCAGATTTTTTAACTGCCCGGTAATTTTACCGGCTGCATGCAGTGGGTACAGTAACACATACGATAAAATTCCGCCGCCGGTAATGGTGAAGTCGAATCCGACACCGGGAATATTAACGCTTTGCGGCTGGAACCAAACTGGATTAAATAAGTATGACTGACCGGGGTTCGGCCAATTTGTAACGTGAACACTTAACGTTGCGCCCGAGCCTGTTACCGAAACCAATTGATCCGGCAGATATGGATACCATGCGCCGGAATACACTTGATACAGCAAAAACACACCGGCCGCAAGAAACACTGCGCCGAGCAGGAAAAAAAACGGAAGAAATATCCCGGACACCGGCTTGGGATCATATAAAAATGACGCAACTAAGCCAATAATGGAAAGCCCAAGAACCAGCAAGCCAATATTCAGCAAGCCTTGCTCAAACTGAGCGGAAGACGCTGAAATAACCTCGAAATAGCTGGGAATTTGGCCAAGAAATATGACCGAGATGAAGAAAATTCCCGTTGCTAAGATAAGTGAGCGCGCCCATGATAAATATGCCGGCTCGCCGATAACTGATTTCTGCATCATGAAAATTCCTTCGATACAATAGATAGAATCCGATACTGAACAAGGCAAAACGATTAGCAGACATGTTGAAAAACATGCCGAAGCAGGTTTTGCCCAACACTGTTGTTCTGCATCATTTTATACAGAGTGCAACATCGCGCAATTGGTGAACAGATGCGATATTCCTGATTCGGAATCGCTATACCTTCCGATCTGAGTATATCTCAGATCGGAAACGCCATAATTAGCCGGTCACAATAATATACGCAATCATGGATGGGTGGAACGAACAATAGTAGGCGTATGTGCCGGCTGCTGTTGGTGTCCATGAAAATGTGCCATTCACAATAATCAGCGGATCAGAGAAAACATTGCTGTTATTTCCTGGGGAGCCACTGTAAATGGAGTGCGCCGCCGAACTTTTATTTACCCAAGTAATTTTTGTGCCAACTTTTACTTTAACAGTAGACCACTGTTTGTTGGTGGAATCGGTATAAATAAAGTCATATTGCGTAGTTGCGCTGTTCGGAGTATCTATAATTGGAATAGTAACAGCCGAAAGCGAAGTTAAATCGATGGCAGGGCCAGCATGTGATTGTGTGGCCTGTTTCTGCTGCTGATATAAGGCAATTTGAGTAGGATCTGTTAAAGTTCCTAAAACATAGTCAAAGCCGTTCACAGCAGTAGGCGCATTTACTTTTGCGCGTAAAGTCGGGTTAGAAGACATAACAAACGCTACCAACGCATTAATATCATTGGTATTCATCGGGCCGCCATAATTTTGGCTCCACGCAGGCATAGAATATTGCTGTAAATTGGCGGGATCGGGCACGCCACCAGAGATAATTCTGGTAATATCTGCCTGTGTAAGATTATTCATCGTACTGTTATTATTCAATTGCGGACCATTAATGCCTTGCCCCAGCAACCCATGGCACTGTGAACAATAGGTAGCAAAAACACCTGCGGCATATTGCAGTTGCGAATCATACTGCGCTTGCAAATTATTTTGATTTTGCTGATTCGTCGTAATGAGGAAATAAGGAAGCAAAAGCGCAATTGCAACAGCGATGATAAAAGACATTGCGCCGGTACGCTGAACGGTATTTAAATTCGAGTAAAACAGCGCGATAAACAGCGCAACTGCGAACCCGACTATGCTCATACCTACGGCAATTGTAGTTGAGCCGTTAAACAGAAATCTATACAGCAGCATAACAACGGCAATTGCGGCTGCAGCAACGATAGCCCAGCGTCCTGCGCTGCTGGTTGATGTGCCCATTATAAGTAAACTCCAAACATAGCTGATAATGAACCTAAAGCCTTGCGGCAGAAATTATTGACACGCAAACTGAATTTGCTGTTCTACCAAAAGGCGAGTAATATCGGTAGGCCGCGGCACGCCCGGCAGATTATATGGAGCAAGTGGGGTATTTAATTTCCCGGTATTCACGAGAACATCTTCCCCTTGAAACGATAAATTAAACCGATCCAAACTGCGTGGCGCGGGGCCGCTCAAATATTCTCCATCGGCGTTATAGTGCGAGCCATGACATGGGCATTTAAAACTGCGGCAATCGGTTTTAAAGTTATACTTACAACCCAAATGAACACAACGCTGCCAAAATGCTGCCCAATAGGTGCCATCGGTATCTTGAACTATCCATTCAGCTTCCAACTGCTGTTTTAGGCTGTCGCCCTGTAGCACCCAAGGAGTATCGGCAGATAAATGCACAATATACGCCTGAGCAGAACCTTGATAAAATACGCCTTTGCCGTTTTCAATATCAAATTCTAACGGGGAAGCAGCCGGAAAATCGGTTTTTTTGCCAATTTTAATAATACCGCCAAATGAGCCGGTAGCCAGCGGATAGATAAAATACAATCCCAATCCAACAGATTCTGCAAGAACAACGCCCGATGTAATACCTACCGCGCGACGTAGAAACTGCCGGCGGCTGAATCCTTTGCGAGCTTTCTCTGCTGCCTCTGCGCCGCCGCCATTCATTACTTCAAATTCTTGCGGTGTGCGTTTTACGTTTGATACATCGTTATCCATTATAAGCGACGTATTCCTTTCTTTCAGCGATTTACAGATTAAAGAATTCTCCAACCCAGGGCCAGGTCCATACCCAGCCACCGCCGCGGAAGAACGATCCGATAATAATGATAACCACGTTAAACACAATAAACATGGTAAATAATGTAATTGCTAATTTGCGATCCGCATATGCTCTGCTGGGATTATTATCAATATATGGAATTGCCGCCAACCCAATGAGCATCCAACCAGGCAACAAAACGCCAGCCAACGTAGGTGGAAAATAGTGCAGTAATTCCTGTAATCCTAAGAAATACCATGGAGCCTTTTCAACTGCCGGTGGTGGAAAATTGGGATTAAACCGCACATGCAAAGGGGCCGCGATAAATATTGACAACAGTGTAAGCACAATTGTCATTAACACTGCGGCCAAAAATTCGCGCACCAGTAAGTGCGGCCACACAAATACGGATTCTTCCAATTGGCGCTCAATGCGGGTGACCGATTCCTGTTTTACCACCGCAAGCGTTCGATAACGCTTTTGTGCAGATGGAGCAGGGGTTGTTGTAGTCGCCATATCCAGGACCTTTCTATATAATGCCGCTTTTAAGGAAAAAGCATTAGCGAGATAAAATTAATTCTTTTTTTATTTCTTCTTCTTTTATTGCTTCTTCTCTGATAGATGGCGGCGGTGGGCCAGCGGCTCCGCCATCTTTGCGGATGCGCCAGAAATGCACAGCCATCATCACTGCCGCTACTAAGGGCAAGAAAAGCACATGCAAAGTATAGAAACGAATTAATGTGTTGCCGGTTGGAGACTGCTCCAATCCGCCGATTAGGGTGCGGTGCATGGCTGCGCCTACAATAGGAGCAAAACTTGCCATGGCGGACCCTACTTGAATAGCGATAACACCGATTTCATCCCACGGCAGCAAATATCCGGTAAAACTCAGCAACAATGTCAGAAGAAACAGCACAACACCAATAACCCAGTTAAATTCTCTGGGTGGTTTATAAGCTCCATGATAAAAAACTCGTATCATATGCAACGAAACCGTAATAACCATAAGGTGCGCGGCCCATCTATGCATATTACGAACGATTTCACCAAAGGCAATGGTGGTTGACATCGACTGGACATCCGTATACGCCAAGCTGCTTGCCGGCACATAATAAAACATAAGGAAAACGCCGGTAATTGTCAGCACCAAAAACAGAAAAAACGAAATTCCGCCAAGGCACCATGTATATGTTACCTTCAACGCCTGTTTACTCATTTTTACCGGATGTAAATGAAGAAACACATTCCCCATCATAATCAATGATTGATTCAATGGGGTATCCGGATAACCATGACGAAAAATTGAACGCCAGATTTGGCTGCTTTTAATGGAATGTGAAAACTTATCTACAGCTCCACGCTGTTCTTTTTGCTCGCTCAAAGCCGCCTCCTTAGAGATAATATCTGCACTGCGCGATATTTATGGAAATATGCAATAATTACTGCTTACACCCTGCAAAAGATATTGTAAATCACTTTTAGTGTAAGGTAAAAGCTCATAAATAACTGTCAGATTTTTACAGTATTCTTTGTCAGGATATGTTTGACCCTTAACGCTGTTGGCTAACACAATAAAACAACACATGTTTTCAAATCACACATTCGTGACTTTGCCTCTACCAAATAGCGCCTATCTCTGCTCTCAGTATACTCTTAAAAATAATTGTGAGGCAAATGTAATCTGAAATTCGGGACTTTAGTTGACAATCTGACTGCATTTACCTCACATCACTATATCTGCCGTATTTGCCACACTGCGCCACTCGGTGTATCTTGAATAAGCACACCATATGTGCCTTCAATTTCATCACGCAGCCTGTCAGATTCCTGCCATTGCTTGGCGGCGCGCAATGCAGCCCGCTGCTGCAGCAATTTCTCAATTTCAGTGCGCGCTTCATCATCTATGGCGGGTTGAATATCTAAAGACAGATCTAACGCAATACCCAATGTTGCTGTTAACTCTACTATTAACGTTACACCATCCGACAAAATATGTATCTGCTGCTCAGAAGGAGCGCCTTTCGTTTTAGCTGTGGTTTCATTCAACCGCTTTATGGCGGCGTCTATTGCCGCCACCGCGCCTGATGTATTAAAATCATCATCCATAGCGGCAATAAATTCATTACGAATCTGTTCAAACACCGCTGTTTGATAGTGTTGCGGCGATGTAATTTCAACAGCTCCAAGAGCTTTTGCTGCCTGCGCAGCGTCACACCAGCGTCTCCAGCGAGCAGTAAACAGCGCAAGTTGAGACGGATAATATGTAAATTGAGTGCGATATGACTGAGCCAGCAAATATAATCGCAACGCCGGCGCCGGGGTTGTGTCTAACACCGATCGAATGGTAATAAATTCTCCCGAATGCGCCATTTTATCTGCTCCAAGCTGCAGCAGCCCTGTATGCAGCCAATATTTGGCAAACGGATCCTTGCCGCTCAGCGCCTCACTTTGCGCAATTTCATTTTCATGATGCGGAAAAATAAGATCCGAACCGCCGCCATGGATATCAATTTGTTCTCCCAGTACTGCCATTGACATGGTAGAGCACTCTATATGCCAGCCCGGTCTGCCATGCCCCCATGGACTTTCCCACCATGGCTCTCCTGGTTTTGCCGCTTTCCACAACGCAAAATCACGCAGATCCCGCTTACGTTCATCGGCGGCTATTCTTGCTCCTGCCAGCATTGCGTCTTCATTGCGTTTAGAAAGTTTTCCATATCCGGGGAAGGTATCAGTCGCAAAATACACATCATTATCGGCGGCATCTTGTAATGCGTATGCGTGCCCATTATCAATCAATCCTTGTATAAAAGCAATAATTTGGGGAATATATTCCGTAACATACGTAAACTCATCAGCGCGGCGCACACTCAGCGCATCCATATCCCGAAAATAGCCGGTCATATAGCGTCTGGCGGCTTCCGCAGGCGGTATATTTTCTCTTTGCCCCGCCATGATAATTTTATCGTCGATATCGGTAAAATTCTGCACATATTTTACCGGGTAACCGCGATACTCCAAATATCGGCGGATAATATCATTCGCAATAAATAATCTTGCGTGCCCCAAATGTGGATCATTTTTTGGGGTGAGGCCGCACACATACATGCGAACGACATCAGAAATCGGCTGAAATTCTTCTTTTCGGCCACTTAAGGTATTGGTAACAGTTATCATTGAAGTGCCTTTCTTTTATATCAAGTAAAATTGCATAGCGCAACGCGGCAGCAGTTCACAAAAAATGCGTGAACCAACAAAAAAAGGATAAGCAAACGGGAACATTATAAAAAATACAAAACGGTGAGGAAGCGCACGCCGGCGTAAAAATTTTTTTAGAGGGTACAAGCCAGCGCGCGCCGGCAACATGAGCAGGTTAATCTGATTGAAAGTTTGGGAAAATCGGTGGCAGACAGCGAGAAAACAGCCAGATGTAACATACACATTTTCCTTAGTATGCTGAATAGCAGTGATAAGCGGCGACTATGGCCTCTATACACTACAGTATATCGCATTCTAAATCTAAATTTCAAATCGTTTAAGAAAGCAGAGCTTTCGCAGCGCCGCTTTTTCATGACAAAATTATCATAATTTTTCTATTTCTTCAGCAAAAGCGCTCACTGCGCGATCTCACTATCAAATTGTATGCATTTTAAGTTAAGGAAACACCGGCGTTCTTTTTTAATTTTATCGCAAAGCGTCTTCATTAGGAATAAGTCCATTTCGCAAGCCATAAATAGCGGCTTGTGTGCGATCTCGGATACCGAGTTTTGAGAATATATTGCTGAGATAGTTTTTAACAGTTTTTTCGGAGTAAGAAAGTTTATCGGCAATTTCTCTATTGCTCATACCGGCGGCAACATACCGAATGATTTCGATTTCTCGTTCGGTAAGAACGCTTAATCCATTCGCAGGTTCTGCCACATTTGAAAGCCGAACATATTCATTCACTACCGCTCCGGCCAAAGAAGGCTCTATCAGCACGCCGCCGGAAGCAACAGTTCTGATGGCGCTGATAACCTCAGCGGTTTTTGCGTTTTTCAAAAGATATCCTTTAGCTCCGACTTTCATGGCCTGCAGCACCTGATGATTATGGCGATACATAGTAAGAACAATGATGGAAGTTTGTGGCAGCTCTTCAGCAATTTGCCGAGTGGCAGCCAATCCATCGATAATAGGCATATTAATATCCATTAATATTACATCAGGTTTATTTTGCCGGGCTTTATTTACGGCGTCCAAGCCATCGGTTGCTTCGCAAACAACTTTAATATCTTTTTCCATCTGTAGAACACGCCCAAGAAGATCGCGAAATAAACTATGATCATCTGCCAGCATTAAATGAATAATTTTTGAGTCCGTTGGCATATCATTTGCATGCATCATGCCCATGTTTTTATACACATCCTTCATAAAGTTTAAATAATTCATAAATCGGCGGACCGAAGTAGGCTGCTTTACATAGTTACAGCGCAGATAATAATCCCTCTGAAAAGCTGTTCACAAAGAAAAACACCGCAAAGAGACGAATCAACAGACTCTTCCAAGCGTATTGCTTTCATGGCGCAAAAGGCCCCACCACGCAATTACCTTATCTCTATTATGCTCCTGCTATCCAAATTTTCTTGCGGCGAAATCTGCTATTTGCTTCTCCGATATTGAAATTAAAAAATACTCCGCCAAAATGTATATATTTTTCAGCGG
>JAKAOI010000021.1 GCA_021812265.1 Chloroflexota bacterium
AACTGATTTTTGCGTCATGCAAAATGCAGCGAAACGCCGATTTACCGACATTGCAGCATTATTTTAAAAACAAAAATCTCTGCCAATATTATTATACAAATTTTGCCGCGCTGCGGCCAAATCAGTTATATCCTTATATATTCAGCCTTACAACATACAAAAATTGCGCAACATTCACACGCTTGTAGAAACAAGCGAAACATTTTATAATTTGTGATAACCAAAGAAACGGAAATATATCATGATCCAATACATCATTCGCAGATTATTATATGGCGCGGCAGTTTTTCTTATTTTAACTTATTTGGTTTGGCTGTTTCTCACTCATGAAGGTGTTCAATCAATCGGCCATTTAGGGATAGCGGCGCTTATTCCGCAGCGGTATATTCAATTTCTCACTCATATCATCCACGGTAATTTTGGTTATTCGATACGAGATGAAACCCCCGTGCTGCAAGCTATTCTTAACCGAACTCCTGTTACGCTTATGCTATTAATTCCGGCGTTTCTCATTCAAGAGTTATTGGCGATATTTTTAGGAGTACTATCTGCCACACATTATGGCAAATTTTTAGATCGGCTGATCACATCAACGGTTTTTATTCTGTCATCGCTGCCGGGGTTTTGGTTTGCTATTGTTTTCATTACAATATTCAGTGTTAATATCCAACTATTTCCTTTTGATGGGTTAAATAATTTACGGCTATCCGGAACCATCTACGGCTCCCCTGAATATTGGCAATATTTTCATACTCACATGTTCCAGGCGATTACAGATATTATCAGCCACCTGCTGCTGCCAATTATCATTATTGTGCTGACAAATATCACGTATGACAGTCAGCTAACCCGCACAGCTATGCTGCGTGTATTGAAAGAAGATTATATCCGCGCCGCAAAGGCGCACGGCATACCAAACTTCCGCATCATTTTTGGGCACGCGCTGCGAAACGCCATACTGCCGGCGCTTACCAATATCGGCGTTGAGCTGCCTCGAATGGTGTTTAACATTGCAATTATTGAATTTTTATTTAACATCCCCGGATTAGGCGCATTTTTTATCAGCGCTGTATACACCCCGCCTTCAGCGCTCGGCTCGGGAGATTACCATGCGCCTGTCGATTATTCTGTTATTTCAGCGTATTTTATTATTTTAGGCGCAATCACTATCTTCTTTGTTATTTTGCTGGATCTGCTGTTTGCCATCATCGATCCGCGAATTCGCGGCGAATCTTCCTCATCGGGGAAAATCTCCATCGAAGGGCAGCGGCGCGGAAGGTTGGAGCCGAAACCGATAGCGCATATCAGCAAAATAGCAATATACCCGTCTCAGCTATTCGTTACGGCAATTACCGGCGGCGTTGCATTGCTGATTCTATTTGCGCAAATACAAGCCAAGCAAATAGCGCCGCCAAATAGCGTTAATGGATCATGGGTCGGTACAATCCATGCTACACAACAATATGGCGCCACAAATTTCCCGGCGTATCTGCAATTAACCTTAAACGGACAAACCATCTCCGGTAAGCTCTATCTTTGTGTTCCCGGTTCAGCCAACCTTACTTTGACCGCCAGTCAATCAACCGATATTGCGCTGAATCTTCATTTATATTTCAGCAACAGCAACAATTCCGACATATTAACATTTGACGGGCTGGCGCCAACCACCCAAAACAAGACCTTAACTCTTTCGGGAATGGTTCAGGGCGCTTTCATGTTTAATCCGTTAAGTTACAATCCAGCTGATTTTACAGCGAAGCCCGGCGCGCAAAGTGAATTTACCGCTGCCTGCAAAGCCGCCGGAATATCCGGGTAAATACAACAGCGCATATTTAGGTTCACCTTTTTTTACACCTGCTGGTTTTCTTGCGGAGCCGTGGAATTTTCAATCACAGATGTATCAATATGAGAAGGCAGACTCGCCGAATATTTCGGCATAAAATGGAGAACCCAATCTCGTGAGTTCCGACTGATTTTTTGAAACACACTTTCAGGCTTGCCTTGAGGAAGCATACGCAGTGAATGATCTATCTTCAAATCTCGCAGCCATTCCTGCGTAAAGTCTAAAAAGCGTGTTTGCTCTCGAACCAGCAGCAACATAGGGGCGGCAATTCGCGGCAAATATTGCTTTACTAAATCCAGCCGGCCATCAATCGAAATAATGGCCTGAACCGTATTTTGCAGCTTTACCGCAGCAATAACACAAGCGGCGGCGGCGGTGTCGTGCGCGAAATAAAACACCGGCAAGTTTTGTGTTCGAGGATGATCGCTCAGCCATTGAGTAATATCTTGCAGCCGCTGAGCGCCTAACTGAATATTAAAGCGCAAAAAACCGCTTTTTTTATCCGATTCCATTTCCTGCGTCGTATAAAGCGGAATAGTTAACAAAGCTATTTGGCGCTGTTCGAGCGACAACCGAAGCCCGGCGCTCATTTTTTGAATCAAATCGGGGCACGCAATATAGGGAAAAATAACAACACCCACTGGCTTTGCAGGCATTTTCAACACACCTTGCAATTCAATCTGGCTGTTTTTTACCGCAATTGTAACGGCAGATTTCGCATCAGTCACCATTGACATATCGCACTTCCTCACTTGCGGCGTGTAATCAGCAGCGCCGCAGAAAAAATCGCTTTCTGCCTTAATGAGCCGGCAGTTTACCTTACCTCACTGTAAGATATAAACAAGCGCAACAACACACTGTCTCAGAGTTGTTTTGCGCGGCGGCGCAGACAAAACGCCAAGCAAATGCGCCGATATTCCTAAAAATCTTGCTTGAATGTAATTTATATAGAATAAATGCTATCAGTGTTATAAAAACATGATAAAAAACTTATCCTGCTCCCAACCACCACTCGTTAACCCTTCACTTGTTATTGTAACACAAAGGTATTTTTAAGATATATAAATAGACATATCAGTCATATTTTTCACTTTCCATTAGACTGCTTGCTTGAAAAATATAGCAGTATTGCAGATATGTCACATACATATGCCCGTTTGCATAAAATCTGCGCCATTTGCCCATATATTGGCGCCTGTTATGCTGATTGCTTCACTATGAAAACGCTTGGAGTGAGTGAGTATACTGGTATTGGCTTACCTGTAAGTTCGCGCAAACAAAAAATTTGCGCAATAACGCAAACAAACCTGTCTATGGAAGGATTGCTCCATTCAGGTTTATACATTTCAATGTGCATTTCAAAAGGAATTGCTTTTCCGTTCTCATACTTTGAGAACCCAAAATGAGCTAAAGCGCTCGTTTCACACTGTTTAGGAGGAAAACTGCTTCACCTGTTAACACATTTATGCTTATGCCGCACATGCAGCGCTATTCGGTAACATTCGCCTGCTGCAGTTGCGCTTATCCATATATCGCATTTGAAGCAGCAGTGAAAATTTATGGACACCAATGTTACCCATGATAATGACGCTGAAATCGAGGATTCTTTTACACCAAAAGAAACAACTGTTCGCGAAGCCGGCCGAAGAGGCGGCTTAAAGGTGAAAGAAAAATATGGCCAAGATTTTTATATAAAAATCGGCAAAATGGGAGGAAGAATTATCGCCGACTCCCGCGGATCAGATTATTATTCTGATATCGGCAAAAAAGGCGGCAGTGTCGTGCGCGAAAAACATGGTAACGCCTTCTTTTCCAGCATCGGCAAAAAAGGCGGAGAAGAAGTAAAACGCCGAAATGAACCGGATTATTATTCAAAAATCGGCAAAAAAGGCGGGCTGGCCCCCAGAAGATCTAAAAATAACCTGCGCATGCCCGACGCGCAAGAAATCGGCGCTCAAGCGGCGCGCGATATCTTGGAAAATATCATCGCAGATGTAAACCCCGACGGTAAATAACGCGCATTGCTACAATTTGGCCGGTTTCCAATATATCCGCCAATCTTTCAGGCTTTTGCGCAATAAACAGTGTGCGGGGACGGCTCTATTTCCCCGTACACGTTGTTCGCCTTGTATAGGTATGCCCAAAAGTGATATATATTAAACGTTACGGCCTGCGCCGGCAATACTTGGCTACATAAAAGGAAATTTGCGCAAAAGCATGCAAAACGAAACCGCCGATAGTATTCCCCAAGGAATAACCGTATTAATTGTTGATGATGAGCCGCGGCTGCGTGATATTGTTAAAATGAACCTCGAACTGGAAAAATACCGCACTGTCGAAGCCGGATCCGGCTATGAAGCGCTGGAAAAATTACGCGACGAATTGCCCGATATCATCATTTTAGATGTAATGATGCCCGAAATGGACGGCTATACCGCCCTGAGGCATATTCGCGAAATCTCCACAGCCCCTGTTATTATGCTGAGTGTACGCGACGATGAACGCGACCGCATACATGGACTGAACCTTGGCGCAGATGACTATATCTCTAAACCATTCAGCGCCCCAGAACTTATATCCCGCATAAAAGCCGTGCTGCGCCGCACCTACCTGCCGGCTCCCAAACGCAGAACAAATGTAACAATCGACGCCAATTTATCTATTGATTTCGATCGGCGAAAAGCCATTGTGCGCGGAAAAACAGTAGCGCTGCGGCCGACAGAAAGCCGCCTGCTGTACCATTTGGTAAACAACGCCGGCAAACTGATGTCTCATGAAACACTGCTCATGAAAGTTTGGGGCCGAGAATACCGCGAAGAAGACCATTACCTGCGCCTCTATATAAAATATCTGCGGGAAAAATTAGAGGCAGACCCGGCGTCTCCAAAATACATTCTTACCGAACACGGTATGGGATATACTTTTGCCGAATTTGAACACGCGCCAACGGAATAGCTCCTCAAATTTGCCGCTATTCCGTTTTAGTCTGCGGCTTTTCTCCAACATGCACTGCCACCACACCAAACGTGCGATAGTAATAGCGCACATTCACAAATCCGGCGCTCTCCATCATCTGCTTCAATTTGGGCGCATTGGGAAACACCGCCAACGATTGATGCAAATAATTATATGACTCAAACGATTTGCCGACTAATTTACCAACCACCGGAATAAGCCTATCAAAATAAAGATGAAACAATCCCGCAAGTATGGGACTGGGGGGATGCGTTATCTCCAAACAAACCATCCGCGCGCCGGGCTGCAAAACTCTAAATTGTTCGCGGATGCCGCGATCTAAATGGGTAAGATTGCGCATGACAAACGCTGAACACACACCATTAAAAGATTCATCGGCAAATTGTAAATTTTCGCCGTCACCGATAAGCAGCTCTACATTATTTTGCAAACCCATCTTCTGTAATTTTATCCTGCCAACCTGCAACATTTCTTCGGTAAAATCTATACCGGTTACATGCGTTTCGGCCCCGTTTTCTTTTACCACTGTTAAAGCTAAATCTGCCGTGCCTGTTCCGATATCCAATACACGGGCTGCCCCCTTCAAGGCAAGCTGCTGCGCCGTAAATTTACGCCAGCGGCGATCTAATCCACCGGTCATAACACCATTCATCAGGTCATACACGCGGGCTATCCGGCCAAACATGTTGCGCACATAGGTTGGCTTGCCGCCGTCGCGATCAAAAAGTTTCTGTAATTCGGGAGATGAAGCGCCCATATCTCACATTGTATCCTTGTTCTATCATAATTACCGGCTGCGGCGTAAAACAAAATCTATCATTTGCTCAATGTCATTACGAATAGCGGAAACCGGCAGCGAATATAAAATTTGCCGCGCCTGCTCGCCATATCGTTCTGCTTCGTTCATCGCCTGTTGTGTAGCTCCGCAAGTATTTACCCACGCTATCACCTCAGCGGCCTCACCACTATATTTCAGCGGATCTTGCAAAACCAGTTTTACCTGTTCATAGCGATCGTGTCCGGCGTGTTCCAAGGCGTATATTAACGGCAGGGTAACCATTCCTTGCAATAAATCGTTGCCGGCAGGTTTTCCAATTGAATCGGTTGTGCCTTGGTAATCCAACACATCATCAATAATCTGAAACGCAATACCCACTGCGTCGCCAAATTGCCACATACGATGAATCTGCTCATCGCTTGCGCCGCACACCATAGCGCCGCCCTTGCAGCACGCAGCGATAAGGCAAGAAGTTTTGCCGCGAATTCTTTCAATATATCTGCCATAAGACATATCGATGTGGCGCGCGTCCAACATTTCAAGAATTGCGCCTTCCACAATTGCCGCTACGGTATCAGAAAACAGCCGGTCAACACGATTATCATTCACATCGGCAATTAAGCCGGCGGTTTTAGCAAAATAAAAATCTCCCAGCAAAATGGCAATTTCATCGCCAAACAACGAATTTACCGTAGGAAGATTCCGCCGGGTAGACGCTTTATCAATAATATCGTCATGCACTAAAGACGCCAAATGCATCATTTCAAATCCGGCGCTCAGAGATATAAGTCTGTCACGCTGATATCCGAATATTTTCCCGGAAAGAAGGGTTATTGCCGTTCGCAAGCGTTTCCCTTGTGAACCCAATATATGTATAGAAGCGTCATTCAAAGCCACTAAATTTGATGACGCCCGTTCTCGAAATAACGCATCCACTGCTTCAAGATCTTGCTCTATTCCTGAAAATATGCGGGTCAGCGTTGCTGTGTCGCTCATATGAATCCTCACACCGGCTCGGAGTTTAGCAAAAGCTATAGCGTCTGCTTAATTATTATGATTTTATCCGGCACTACATTTCTTTCTTTTGGCTTTTGCTGTATCGCAAAGAAATATATCGCCAGCGCCGGCCAATCAAACATCTACGTATTATAAACCCGAATCTTGCATAGGGACGGAAAAATTTGGGGACACCCCAAACCCTGTCATGGAGCCTGCTGCTTCCTGCGCCCTGCGTCTGCTTTGCTTCCGCTCAGGTTTATAAGGAACTTAATGCAGAAAAAGCCCTGTGGCGTATTCATTTCTCATTACGCTAACATAAGCAAAAACCTAATATAATTATAAAATATTGCCGGCGTCTTTCAATCGGGAAAAAACACTAGGGAATATACTGTATACGCATCCAAACTTTATGCCGTGTTTTTCCGGTAATTTCTATAATTGCGCTTTCCGCGTGGTTCATAAAAAACCAAACACCTGCAGCAAAGCAAGAACGCACTACATGCAGCTTCATCGGCGCACAAAATATCTTATTGCCGCAATAATGGTTCCCCAAAGCCGCAAAAAACATTCTGTGAAGTAGCCAATTTTTCCTTATCCGCAGCTTATCCACCGTTTATCCACAAATACCGGCAATATTCGTGGATAAATGTCTTGCTATACCAACGCCAAGGTTTTATGATGTGTGTGGGGCAAAGTGGGGCAAAGTGGTGAAAATGGCGCCCTGTTTGCGATAGGAAATTCTTGTGAAAAAAGGAGGCGGTCAAACGGCATGTTTTTGGGAGAATATCAACATTCCATCGACACAAAAGGCCGCATCGCTATGCCTGCGCGCTTCAGATCGAAGATTGCCAACGGCGTAGCGCTGGTAAAAGGTGTTGAGGCGTGCTTGTATGTTTTTCCCCTCGAGCTTTGGGAAAAAATGGCAGAAGATCTCGATCACTTGCAGGTATCTGCAGAACAACGCCGTATTATTGAACGCCGCTTTTTTGGAACAGCGTATGAAAGCGAGTTGGATACTCAGGGCAGGATTATAGTCCCGGCCGGTTTTCGCTCATACGCATCCCTAACGAAAGAAGTCGCTGTAATCGGAGCCAGACGCCGTATTGAATTGTGGAGCGCTTCACAATGGAGTTCTTATCAGAATGAAATTGCCGCGCTGGATTTAACCGGTGTTCCGTTACCGTTCTAAACTTACTGTTTTAGCCAGAAATATACCGGCAAACCGAACATCATTTTCACACTGAACGCCCAGCCCCAAAAACAGGTTTTTACCCGACGTTCACCGGAAATCCTGCGCCATACAGCATAGGATCCTTAAACTTGTTTTTATTGTATATTTGCTATTTCGTGTGAAAGATCAACACTATGCCGCAAATGGAAACCGTTCATATCAGTGTTTTGCTGCAAGAAACGCTGCGCTGGCTGAATCCGCGTTCCGATGGGCTGTATATCGACGCAACTTTCGGTGGCGGCGGCCATACCGCTGCCCTGCTGAAAGCTTCTGCCCCAAATGGGCGCGTTATCGCTGTAGACGCAGATAAAACTGCGCTGCAGCGAGGCGAGCGCCGTTTTGTCGCAGAAATCGCCACAGGCAGGCTCACCCTGCTGCACGGCAATTTTCGCAGCCTAGGCAGCCTATTGCCACCGGAAACCGCAGCGCAAGGCATTTTGTTGGATATCGGTTTGTCATCCGATCAGCTGTCAGACGCCGAACGTGGATTTGCTTTTCAAACCGAAGCCCCGCTGGATATGCGGTTTGATCCGCTTGCCGGCCCTTCTGCGGCTGAATTGCTGACCGAACTGAGCGAAGAAGAAATAGCAGATATTTTGTTTACATACGGAGAAGAACGCCATGCGCGCGCCATTGCAAAACGCATCGTTCAATTCCGCGCAGAACATCCGGTGACTTCCACCGGCGATTTAGTCAAAATTGTCACATCTGTTCTGCCGCGCCGCCACGATGAAAAAATTCATCCGGCAACACGAACCTTTCAGGCGTTGCGAATCGCCGTAAACGGAGAGCTAAGCGCACTGCGCGATGCGTTGCCGCAAGCGCTGAATGCCCTGACTGCAGGGGGACGTATTGTCGTTATCAGTTTTCACTCACTGGAAGACCGAATTGTCAAAGAGTGGATGCGCGATGAAGCAAAAAATTGTATCTGCCCGCCATCAGTTCCCGTATGTGTATGCGGGCACACGGCGCGCCTGAAAATAGTAACAAAACGGCCGGAAACTGCCAGCAATGAGGAGACTTCTTTCAACCCGCGCGCGCGCAGCGCAAAATTGCGCGCCGCCGAAAGAATTTAATGAAAGATGGACAAGGAAAATGTCACATCCTATGCAAGCGCACACAACGCTAAAACAGCAAAATACGGTCCGCCCAGCGCGTACCCCTATATGGCTGTGCCTTGCGCTCATTGCAGTGTCTGCCTTTTTATACGTCAGCCAAGTGGCAAGAGTCAGTTCCATCAACTCGCAACTGCAGCAGCAATCACAAATTTCGCAGCAATTGCTGGAACAACGGCAATATCTACAACTGCAAACCGCAACAGAACAGTCTCCCGCATATATTTTGCAACAAGCCGCAAACCTCGGCATGCAGCCGGGAAATTGGGGAGATCAGCCATGAACGGATATCTTTATGACTCATGGCGCAAGTACTCTCAACCTGCGGCAGCCCGCGATCATGCGCCAAAAATCTCTGCCGCTAAACGCAGCGCGCTTTTAGGGTGTGCGTTTATCACCGCTTTTGCGGGGCTGGGCGTCCGCGCAGCGTATTGGCAGATTACCCAGCATTCCTACTTAACCGCACAAGCAAACGCAGAGCATATGCTTAGCCTGCAAATACCTTCTTTGCGCGGCCAAATTCTTGACACACATGGAGTTATTCTTGCCTTAACTATGACGGGATCTTCTATTATTGCTGATCCTCTGCAACTGCAGCAGCTAAACACTCAAAACAACGGCGTTATGCAGTCTGTTGCGCAAAATCTCGCGCAAATCACCGGCGTTGCCGCGAATATTCTGCTTCCGCAACTGCAATTGCAAACCCAATACCATATGTTGACAAACGCCAATGGACAAACTATCTACGCCGCTGGCCCCGAAGATGACGCGCTGCAAACCGCCATCAACAACGGATCGCTTCCCGGTGTTACGACGCAAAGCGCGGAATGGCGTGTGTATCCTTCCGATGGCTTAGCGGCGCAATTAGTAGGGTTTGTGCAAAACGGAGCCAATCAGGGTAAATATGGCATCGAGTCGTCATGGCAAACCGCTTTGGCGGGAACGAACGGCTTGGTATATACCCCCGTAGATGTTAATGGCCAGCCACTTGCAGGATCTCATGAAATAACGGCCCCCATTCCTGGCGCCAATATTTCATTAACTATCGACGCCAATATTCAATTTATGGCAGAACAAGGACTGCAAAACGCAGTAACAGCCATGAACGCCGACGCCGGCACAGTCATTGTTGAAGATCCAAGCACCGGCGCAATTGTCGCCATGGCAAACTATCCGTCATTTGATCCAAACACATACAGCTCGGCAAATATCAGCAGTTTTACTAACCCCGCCGTCAGCTCTATGTATGATCCGGGGTCAACCATGAAAGCGTTCACCATGGCCACTGCGTTAGATTTAGGCGCAATTACTCCCGACACATCCTTTAATGATCCCGGGTATATCAACGCCGGCGGGCAAATCATCTATAACTGGAACCAATTAGCGTGGGGCACGGAAACCATGACACAGGTTCTGGAGCATTCCGCAAACGTTGGAGCGTCATGGGTCGCTCTCAATAAAATTGGCCAGCAAAATTTCTACAACTATTTATCCGCGTTTGGCTTTGGCTCGCAAACAGGCATTGCGCTTCCGGACGAAGCCGCCGGACAATTTCCGCAATCGCAAAACGCTGCGCAAGCAGAGCTGAATTTAGCGGAAAATTCTTTCGGCGAAAGTATCGGCGTTACCCCACTGCAAATGGTTATGGGGTATGGCGCTTTAGCAAATGGCGGACTGCTGATGAAGCCAATGATTGTGCAAAGCGTTCAGCAAAACGGGAAAAACTATCAATATAAACCCGTTACAGTGCGCAGGGTCATCTCTGCGCAAGCGGCGCAGCAAATTACTCAAATGTTAATACCTACCGGTATCTATGGCGACGCGCAAACATACCTGATTCAAGGATATGCTGTCGCAGCAAAAACAGGCACATCTACACCAAATCCGCAAGATCCCTCGTGGACCTATGCGTCGGTAATCGGGTATGCGCCGGCAAATCATCCAAAATATGTTATTTTGGTGAAACTGGATCATCCCCAAACCAATATTTTCGGCGGCTTTGCCGCAGGGCCATTATGGCGGCAGCTTGTGCGAGAGCTGATGGCTTACGCCAATATACCGCCATCAAATTGATTGAACATACGATCTGGTTGATCATTCACGAAAGGAAGAGCAATTATGCGAGCTGTTTCACTCAATCAAAAATATAGCGCAAAAAATACATTTTATCAATCCGCAGACATGAACAGCAAATGCGAGAAAACTGATAAAAATTCGGCTAATGCATATCTCGGCAATTTAAGAGAATCACTGACCGATGGCTGGAAAATTATTCAGCCGGTGTTTTTACGACCGTTATGGTCCTCGGTAAATAATGAAAAATTAGGGTTTCATTTTGTGCTGCAACGCGGCGGAACAATACGACTGATGACGGTTCCCAAAACAACCAATACCGCCCGATTTATTCACGATCAACATTTGGATGTGCAGGAGAACACACTTTTTTAGCAAATATTGGCTATAATACTATTGTTGCCGCTATTGGCTGAACTTTTTATATTTGTAACCGCGGAGGATAGAATATGGCCACTCAGAGCGAGCCGTTGCTGCGTCGTATAGCGCAAGGCGCAATTTTGTGTGATGGAGCAATGGGCACATATTTGTTCTCTCATCTCGGTTCCCGAAGCGCATCCATTTGTTTTGACGATCTCAACCGCGCCAAGCCCGATTTAATTCAAAAAATTCACCAAGAATATATCGAGGCCGGAGCAGAGATTATAGAAACCAACACATTCGGCGCCAATGCGCTGAAATTGGCGCAATATGGGCTGCACAACGAGGTTCGCGCTATAAATCTAAGCGGTATGCGCGCCGCCCGCGAAGCGCGCGAAATCTCCGGAAAACCGGTATTTATAGCGGGATCGGTTGGGCCAACCGGTGTCACCGCAGCAGAGCTTTCCTCTTCAGATGCGATGGAACGCCTGAAAAACATTTTTCGTGAACAAATCGAGGCGCTGCTGGAAGGCGGAGCCGACGCAATTATTCTGGAAACGTTTGCGCGCCTGAAGGAGCTTTTACTGGCGATTGAAACCGCGCGCAGTGTGTGCGACTTACCCATCATTGCGCAGATGACCTTCACGGAAGACGGTCACACCCTTGCCGGTGAACACCCGCAAGATATTGCCATAGCGCTGGCGTTATCCGGCGCCGATGTTGTCGGAGCCAATTGCGGCATGGGGCCTTCCGGCGCAATTGAAATCGCCGCAGCGATGTGCGCCGCGCTGGATGAAAAAGACTATACCGGCCCCAAACCATTTATTTCGGCCCAGCCAAACGCAGGCATGGCTTCGCGCATTGGCGGGCGGTTTGTATACGTTTCAACACCAGATTATTTTGCCGACAGCGCGCAGCAATTCCGTGACTGTGGTGTGCGCCTGATAGGCGGCTGCTGCGGATCTACCCCACAGCATATCGCGGCAATGCGCGCCGCGTTGCAAACTCACACTGCTTCAGTGGCTGCGGTTCCAAATTTATTGCTAAACACCCAGCCACATATTCACGAAGAAGATGAACAAACCAGCGCGCAAACACAAACCCGCTTGGCGCGCGCCTTGCATGAACAAAAATTTGTCATCAGTGTCGAGCTGGATCCCCCCAAAGGCTTTAATCCCGAAAAAATTCTCGCCGGCGCAGAAATTTTGCGCAGCCGCGGCGTAGAATTTGTAAATATTGCCGACAGCCCCACCGCGCGAGTGCGTATGAGCAGTGTTGCGCTGGCCGCGCTGGTACACCAGCGTTTGGATATGGAGCCAATTATCCACATTACTACCA
>JAKAOI010000450.1 GCA_021812265.1 Chloroflexota bacterium
GGGCTTAGCGCCACTCCGCCCGATTTTGGCTCGCTGATTGTGCAGCGCCGCCGCTGGGCTAACGGGGGATTGCTGATATTGCCGAAACTATGGTCGCAAACCCGTGAACGCAAGAATCGCGGTGAGTTGGTTTCACAAACCGAAATTTTGCTCCGGCTGAATTATATGGCGTCTATTACATGGGCAAGTTTCAGTTTGCTGTTCATATTGGCGTATCCATTTGACGGGCGGCTGCTAAGCCCATTTGTGGCGTTGGCGGCTGCGCCATATTTTCTTTCGATGGCAGATGATTTGAAATATTGCGGCTATAAACGCGCCGATATCTTTCGTATCTATGGATTTAACCTCATTCTTTTACCGGTGAATCTTGCCGGTGTGATGAAATCTTTGCAGCAAGCGTTAACAAGTAAAAAAATCCCCTTTGCTCGGACACCAAAGGTGAAAAACCGCACCATTGCGCCGTTGCCATTTATTTTGGGACCAATTATCATTGTTGCTTTTTCCGTGTTTACGTTGTGCCGGGATTCGTTAGGGCAGCATTGGGTAAATGCAGCTTTTGAATGCTTTAACGCTGTAACCGCAACTTGGGCTATTGCTTCTTATATAGGCATTGGCGCCGCTGTTTCTGATATGCTGCGCGGCGTTATTGACTGGTTTTATGTGGAAACGCCGCCCAAAACATCTTCTGCCGCCGCAACGAAACCTGCGCTGGATTGGAATGCAGTGCTATACCATGGCAACACCTACGAAAAAACTCCGCTTAGCGCGTTATATGTATCCGCCGCGGCGCGGCCGCCTGTAAAGGATGAGCAGAAATATCTGCCGGATGTGGTTGTTCAGCCGATACATGAAATATACAGGCAATCTGCCGCAGACGAGCTATCATTGTCTTTGGCAGGGGAGAATACATTATATGAATAATCGTGAAATAATGCGAAATCCTCAAGCAGATGAGCCGGTGAGAAAATTATCGATTCCACGTGTGCTGTTTGCGATTTTTATGCTCATTGCTCTTCCGGTAAGCTCTATTTTTATTATACGGCAGCAAATTGCCGCGCAAACGCTCAAAGTAAACCAGCCGTGGTTTGCCTCGTATGTGGATGTTACAGCGACGCCGATTTTTCATTTTGAAACGATGGGCGCATCAGCTAATCGCGACGCTATTCTTTCTTTTATTGTTTCTTCACCGTATAATGCCTGCGAGCCAACATGGGGTGGAGTATATACCTTAAGTCAAGCAGCAAATGCGCTGGATCTGAATAGGCGTATTGCCCGGCTGCAACAGCAGGGCGGAAGTGTGGCGATATCTTTTGGCGGGCAGAAAAATCAAGAGCTGGCGGTTGGGTGCGCCGATTCAACGCAGCTATTGAATGCATATCAATCGGTTGTAGATCAATATAATATCAATACCATCGATCTTGATTTGGAAGGAAATGGTTTAACTGACACCAACGCCGCCAGCCGTCGGGCAATTGCCATTGCTCAGCTGCAATCTTTGCGCCGCGCCGCCGGAAAACAGCTGGCGGTTTGGGTTACACTACCGGTTACGCCGCAAGGGTTGGATCAGGATGGAACAAACGCAATCAGCCAATTGCTTATCCACCATGTTGACCTCGCCGGCGTGAATATTATGACGATGGATTACGGTTCAAGCCTTACGGCAGGACAAACGCTTATCAACGCTTCAGAAAACGCGCTCATTCAAACAAAACATCAGCTTGGTATTTTATATCAGTTGGCGGGCATTCATTTGAATGACGCTTCGTTGTGGAGGAAGCTTGGCGCTACACCGATGATTGGCCAAAATGATACGCCGAATGAGGTTTTTACTTTGCAAGACGCGGAGGAACTGAATCAGTTTGCCGCCGCGCGTCATATGGGGCGAATGTCTATGTGGTCGGCAAACAGAGATATTACTTGCGGGCCAAACTATGTATTTACGCAGATAGTTTCAGACGCATGCAGTGGTGTAACGCAAAATCCCGGTGATTTTGCTAATCGACTGAGTGTAGGGTTTGATGGCAGTATATTTTTAAGCGCCGGTTTTATCACAACTGCAGACGCTTTTGCCAAAATTGCCCAGCAGCCAGATAATCCTGCGACCAGCCCATATCAAATCTGGTCACCAACAGGAGCATATTTAGAGGGCACAAAGGTTGTGTGGCATCACAATGTATATCAAGCGAAGTGGTGGACTCAAGGAGATGTTCCGGATAATCCGGTTTTGCAGCAATGGCAAACTCCTTGGGAGCTTATCGGGCCGGTTTTACCCGGTGAGAAGCCGATTCCACAGCCAACGCTGCCACCCGGAACGTATCCCAACTGGTCGGGCACTGCCATATATAACACCGGAGAGCGGGTTTTATTTCAGGGTGTTCCCTACCAAGCAAAATGGTGGAATACCGGGCAAAGCCCAGCGGCGGCGGCGTCTAATCCTGATAGTTCGCCTTGGTCACCGCTGACACAAGCGCAAATTAACGCTATTATTGCCGGCTCTAAATAATTGAGCAGCGCCGTTATGCGCAGCAACAGTGATTTGCCCATGGCGGCGCTCAATTTCTATCGGAACATGCAGCAATTTTTTCCCCCAAAGGTCCTTTTACGCCGGGAAGATAGTGCACATTCGCAGTATTCCCCTTCAGATCTAT
>JAKAOI010000451.1 GCA_021812265.1 Chloroflexota bacterium
TGCCTAAACGCGCCAGCACACTTGGGTTGTTGCGCGCGTAGGTCAGCGGATCGCAGTTTGACACATGATCTAACTGGCACATATATTGCCCCATGCCGCCCATATATAAAGCGTCGGTAATAACAACCCCGTTATAGTGCAGCTGATCGCGTAACAATCCGGTAATAACTTTATAGGAAATTTCTGCCGGAGCGTTTGGATCGACCGCTCTCACGAGAATATCAGTTGTCATAACTGCCGCAGGAGGAGTGGCGCTGTTAATAATCAGCCGATATGGCTCCATCCCAACACTTTCTATATGCGACAATGAGCTGTTATCTACCGGAAGCCCCATGTGCGGATCGAGATATGTGTCTCCCAATCCGGGAAAATGCTTCAGTGTGCCCACAACTCCGGCGTTTTGCAGCCCGGCCAGCCAAGATCCTGCCATAAGCGCGTCTGTGCTGGGCACGGGGCTGAAATCGCGATCGAATCCGGTAGGGTGTACATCAACTACCGGCGCCAGATCCATATTCATACCGACTTGTAATATATATGACGCCATTTGTTCGCCTTGCTGATAGGCGTAAACAGGGTTTCCGGTAGACCCTATTGTAAACGCTGAGGGCGGAGAAGCCTGAAAAATATTGCCTAACCGCCATTCCGCGCCCCCTTCGTTATCGGTGCCGATAACTATCGGAATAGGTGAATGCGCCTTAATATTTTTGAAGTAATCCTGCGATTGCTGCAATGTTTGCAACTCACCTTGATATACAATTAATCCACCCGGATGAAATTGCTGAATTATTGCAGATGTGGGGTATTGGTAAATGCCGCCGCTATAACTCTGCGCGAAAATCAGTTGTCCAATTTTGTCGTTTAAAGACATAGAATTGACATAGTCTGCCACAAGCGCCGCTAAAGAAGCGTTTGTGATTGCGGGGGTTGCAGTCGCCGTTGGCGCTGAGGTTTGTGTTGGTGTCTGCTTTGCTAAGGTGGTGGTTTGTGTAGAACTGCACGCCGAAAATAGCACTGTAACTGCACAAAAACAATATAAAAGAAAGGTTACCCACCGAGTGTTGTGATGCGAGCGGAATATATGCATGGATAATTTTGCGCCTTCCATCCGTGTTTCAAAGAAAAAACGTAATTTATAGGTTGCCAAGCTATTAGAGGGATCATTTGCCGCCGCTTAAATTTTTGCTTATACCTAAACAAAGAGCTATTCTTATGTGTGGTGTGAGAAAACCATATTTGCGGCTGAAACGAAAGTCTTGCAATTATTACTATCGGATAAATATATATTCCATTGAGGAATATTTCATACCCCTAGAATACGAAATTTTAAGCAGATAAGCAAGTACGGTAGCCCATTTACAGAATAGCCCGCAACGCCGCCGTCGCTTTCGTGCAAATGGATAGCAGAGCTTCTGCGGCGCGGCTTGAGCCAGAATCTTGTTTCTTACCTTTCTTCCCCTTCATTCAGGCATAAAAATGGCGAATACTAATGAATAGAGCAGCAGAAAAAATAGTTTCTTAATCTTTGAAATAATCTGCCGTATTCCTGTACAATACCTTTGTAAAGGGATATATGATAACGCCTCAATGAGCTTTTTCCTGCGCATCGAGGCGCTGGCGCCTGTGCAGAAACTATGAATTGAGGAGTATTATATGGCAAAATTAACTGATATATTATCAAATGCGGGCAGAAATTCCGGCTCGGCGCTTGGGTTCATCGGCTCGGGCAGTGGGGCGCGCAAACCCAAAGCCAGAGCTATTATTGCGCCATACGCCGCAGGAGACAGCGCGGCAAAACTGGCAAGCGCCGGAGTGGATATTGCCGTAATCACTCCCGGGACAGATACTTCGGACCTGAAAGCGGCGAAACTGGTGTGGGGAGTAGATGTACGCCAATCATCGGATGCACATGAAGAATTGCTGCAAAAACTGCATGATGACGGCGCGCTGTTCGTCATACTGGGATATAATTCTCCTGCGCGGTTGATTGGCGTAAAGGTTGAGAAGCTGGAAAAAGTTATTTTTCTGGATCCGCCGAAGGATGATCCCTTGTATATTCAATATAAAACCACAAACGCGCTTGCGGTAGACGCGGCGGCGCTGAACCTTGAACTGGAGGCAGATCTGCTGGCGAAGGCGACCATTCGTGAGATGAGCCATCTTACTGCGTTGGTTGATATGCTGCGGTTTCAAACCATCATAACATTAAAAAATGCGCCGAATAAATCCGACGCAGCTTGGCTGGTAAAAACCGGCGCGCGCGGCTTGTGGCTGCAAACTTCAAGCATCGCCGAAGTAGAGGCTCTGCGGGTTGCGTTAGAAAGCGTGCCTCACGAATCGGATTCCAGTGTTTCAATCGCTTAACACTACAATTTAAACGGCAATTGACGGCAAGATTTCCTGCGCAAAGTGAATCTCATCATCCGATAGGCTGCCCGGCAGCAACTCTATAGGAAGCGCTTCGGCAAACCCATGTGTCAGCGCCGCCGCCGCTTCTTCAAACGTTATCTCGCGGCCCGCGCACTGCGAGGCGGTTGCGGCGTGCGCGCGCAAATGATCTCGCAAGTGTTCGCGTTCTTGTTCATGCGCAAACACCAGATAATCTGCAGCGCGGCCAACGTCACCGGTAAGCGGCAATGAGCCGTGCTG
>JAKAOI010000022.1 GCA_021812265.1 Chloroflexota bacterium
GGTAGACGCTAAAAAAAGAAAAATCAATATTGACGCCAATGGTGTTCAGAAAGTTGGCGAATTACTTGACGCATTCCTCAATAATAAACCAGAGCCTGTCTCTAAACCACGTGAGCTTGCAGAACGAATGGCAAAAATTGCTCACATGATTCGAGAGATCATTGTACAAGATTTTAGAGATAAGGCTGTATCGGAACTTTTGCGCGACTTGCAATCTGCATTTAAAGAAACATTGCTGCCCAATCTCTCTGCCGCCGAATTCGCTGATATGTTTGCTCAAACACTTGCCTACGGTCTCTTTGCCGCTCGCTACAATCATTCAGGAACGGCTCCGTTCAAACGTACAGATGCAGCTCGTGAGATTCCAAAAACCAATCCATTTTTGCGAAAACTGTTTGGAGCCATTACCGGCACAGACATTGAAGATGAGCCATTTATCGGTTTCGTGGATGATCTGGCGCAACTATTGGCGCAAACGGATATGAGCGCAGTATTACAAGATTTTGGCAAACGCACTCGACAGGAAGATCCTATTGTTCATTTCTATGAAACCTTCCTAAATGCATATGATCCTAAATTGCGGGAACTGCGCGGTGTGTATTATACGCCAGAGCCAGTAGTGTCATATATCGTTCGCTCGGCCGATCATATTTTAAAAACAGATTTTGCTTGCAGTAATGGATTAGCAGATACGTCAAAAACTACACATATAACCAAAGATGGAGAACAAACAGAAGAATCGCCTCGTGTCCTGATTCTGGATCCTGCGTGCGGCACTGGAACATTTCTCTATAGTGTTATCAATCATATCCGAGAGGGTTATCAAAGATCCGGGAATGCCGGTATGTGGTCTGGGTATGTGAAAGAACATTTGCTGCCTCGTATTTTCGGTTTTGAGCTGCTGATGGCCCCATATGCAATGGCGCATCTCAAATTGGGAATGCAGTTGGCAGGACTTGATCTCCCTGAAGCAGATCGTACACGCTGGGCGTATCAATTTGATAGTGATGAACGGTTAGGAATCTATTTAACCAATACGCTCGAACAAGCAGTAAAGCAATCCCAAATTTTGTTTGGAGGCTATATTTCAAACGAAGCAAATGAGGCGGCAAAAATAAAACAAGATTTTCCCGTCATGGTGATTTTGGGTAATCCACCGTATTCAGGGCATTCTGCCAATACGGGGGAATGGATTAGAAGTTTATTGCATGGTATTGACGCAACAGCGAATGGCAAGGCGCTTGGAAATTACTTTGCTGTCGATGGGCAGCCGCTTGGTGAACGTAACCCCAAATGGCTCAACGATGATTATGTAAAATTTATTCGCTTTGCCCAGTGGCGTATTGAAAAAACAGGTCATGGCGTTCTTGCCTTTATCTCAAATCATGGCTATATTGATAATCCGACATTTCGAGGCATGCGCCAGAGTTTGATGTCCAGTTTCGATGATATCTACATTCTGGATCTGCATGGTAATAGTAAAAAGAAAGAACGCAGTCCTGATGGAACAAAGGATGAGAATGTCTTCGACATCCAGCAAGGTGTTGCAATTGGCATTTTTGTGCGGAAACAAGGAGAACATGTGCGCACTGCAACAGTTCATCATGCGCACTTATACGGAGAACGAGAGAAGAAATATGCATGGCTGAGCGAACAGGATGTCAGATCAACGGAGTGGACAGTTGTTATACCCCATCAACCATTCTATCTTTTTACACATCAAAATATTGATCTTCAAGAGGAATACCAAAAGAGTTGGAAAATTACTGAAATAATGCCCCAAAATAATATAGGTATCGTGACTGCTCGTGATGCGCTGACTATTCATATGACTAAAGAAGATGTTTGGAATACCGTTACTGATTTTGCTAAGTTATCTGTAGAGAAAGCACGAGAAAAGTATGACTTGGGAGAGGATGTTAGAGATTGGAGAGTGGAATGGGCACAAAAAGATATCAATGCTACTGATCTCGAAAAATCAAAAATATTGCCGATTCTTTACCGCCCATTTGATATTCGATATACCTACTATACAGGACAATCAAGAGGATTTCATTGTTATCCTCGACAAGAGATTATGCATAATATATTGGATGGAAAAAATATTGCACTCATTACAGTTCGGAGGATACCAACAAGCCAAGAGTGTCGATATTTTTTTGTGACAAAAAATATTATCAGTAACGGTGTTATCCGTTCCGATAATCAAAGTATTGATAGTATTTTTCCTGTTTATCTTTATCCAAATGGTCATCTCCTGCCTGGAATGGAAGAGTATGCGGCTGGTCCGGGAGGGCGTCGGCCAAATTTTTCAACAACATTCATTGGCGCCTTGAAGAATTATCTTCACTTGCAATTTATATCAGATGGTAAAGGCGATTTAGCAACAACCTTTGGCCCGGAAGATATCTTTGACTACATGTATGCAGTCTTTCACTCACCAGAGTATCGAGAACGCTATGCAGAATTTCTTAAGATCGATTTTCCTCGCTTACCTCTCACAAGTGATGTTGAACTTTTTCGTGAATTATGTAATCTTGGCGCGCAACTTGTCAGTTATCATCTCATGGAACGGGCAGGATCTCAGCAACCATCATATCCAGAGCCAGGAAACAATATCGTAGCGTCTTTACGTTATACTGCTCCAGGCAAAACATGGGAGAATGGACGAGTCTGGATCAATAAGACGCAATATTTTGATGGCGTTCCGCAAGATGTGTGGGAGTTTCATATTGGCGGGTATCAGGTTTGCCAGAAATGGCTCAAAGACCGCAAAGATCGACAATTAACCCATGATGACATCCAGCGCTATCAACATATTGTGGCAAATTTAGCCGAAACGATCCGGCTTATGGAAGCTGTTGATGATGTGATTGATGAGCATGGTGGCTGGCCTTTAGCATAAGATTGATAAACGGAATCTCGCTTGCATACAATACATGAGGAAAGAAGAGAAAAGAAGGATGGCGCAATATACGCAATTTATGCTCAAACTGATGATGGGTGGTGGTTAGGCTTTTGCCCAGATATTCCCGTGTGAATGCGCAAGAACACACCTTTGAGAAAGTGCAAGAAGCGATTGCAGATGGTATCCGGTTGATGATAGCCATTCAGCGAGAACGCTTGCAAACACAAATCAGTGAATGGGGCCATGTTAAAACACAGGTAGGGATTATTGAGGTTGCTTCTTAAATGATATGACTATTTATCAGATCAAAAATTAATTCGCCAATAAGCAAAACAACATCAATAACAATGCATATTTGAAACAACATTTTTTTCCCCTCTGATATGTATTTGGTAAAGAAAAGTCCTATAAATAAAACAAATAAGATTTTCCCAAAATCGGCTAAAATAGTAAGCACTTTTTCTCTCCACTAAATAATTAGGATCAATTCTTTACAAACATACATAAAGCTGAATTTTTTGTATTTGCAATGTTGTTAAACACCCCGAAATGTATCCAAATCAGACACAGCTACATTCAGGCCAATCTCCAGTTCTTTTTTATTGGGAACCGGCCAAGATATCATCCACATGCTGACAATAATACATATCCCGCCAATAAGAGTAAACAGCCCTATTTGATCACCCAAAATAAAAACCGCCAGCAACGCGCCAATAAGCGGCTGCAAAAATAACGTCACCGCAGCAGAAGCGGCGCTGATTATTTGCAGTCCGCCAAACCACAAATAATACGCTGTTGCGGTAACCAATACACCCAAATATAAAATTCCTGCCGCTGCCGGCCAGGTAAGTTTCAGTCCATGCAACGCAATATCAACACTGCCCGCAGGTATCCACACAAACAAACTGCCGGTCACTGTAGCAGAAGTTATAAAAAGCGGAGAAAACTTTCCTGTTAGTTTTTTGCTGATAATCGACGAAAAGGCTTCAAAAACTAATGAAAGCAAAAATAAACCATCACCAATAATCCGCAGGCTCGTAGAACCCGATTCTTGAAAATGCGGAACCAAACCACGCTCGATAATTAAATATGCGCCAAATAACCCGATGAGTAAAGCAGCAACCCTTCCGAATGTTATTTGTTCTTTGAGAATAACCCACGCCAAAATTGCCGTGAAAACACCTTCACCCGATATCAGCAAAGCAGTGTCGGAAGCGTTGCTTAAGCTCAATCCCCAATACTCAAAAAACTTATTCAATACAAAACTGCACAACGACACAGTGATAAATATCAATAAATCACGCCTATTCATGCGTAAATATTTACGCTGCGCAATGAGAATGGGAACGAGCAAAGTAGAGGCTACAATAAATCGAAGGGTATTCAATACTATTGGAGAAACGCTGGCAAGCGCTATTTTCCCCGAAACATATGCGCCGGCGAAAATAAAATTGCTTACTATAAGCATGCTCCAGCCGCGGAAAGATTTAGATTTCATGATAAAGCAGAAACTTTCAGAAAATAGGCGGCGAGAGGAAACAATGCCTCAACATCTCTTGCTGTAGATGTTCAATAATCAGCGCCTGGCTGCCTTTATAGGTTAAGACAATTTTATTTTCGCATATTTTTACTTGCCGCTTCCACTGCTTGATTCTTGAATGATCGTTTCCTTTGCAGATTGCAGCCACGCTAAATCTAACCGCAAGTGCGCTAACACATGCTCTACCGCCAGCCTCGAACCCAGCTCATAACCATGTTTTGGCGCACGTTCATATGTGTCTATTTGCTCAAGCAGCAGATGTATGCGCTCATCCAACATTGCAATAACTTCTTCTACCCGCAGATTTCCAATAAACATCAACGCAATATCTAATGTAAAAGTAATTTGCCCCGGCTGTATTAAATATGTTTTCAACAGTGTATCAAAAGCCGCATCACCTGCGGGAGTTATTGAATACACTTTGCGTTGCGGCCGATTGCCTTCTTGCGAAATATTTTCATCAATCAGCCCTTTTTTTCGCATATTTTCCAATAGCGCATATGCAGTAGCCTTCTTCATAGTTGTAACTCTGCTAAGATTTTTTGTGATAAACTCATTAATCTGATAGCCGTGCTGACTTTGTATTTTTAATAACCCCAACAGTAAAAGTTCTCGTTCGTCCATATATATCCTGTGCATTTTATGATAACAGCGCAATATCTCATGCGCATCTGCCAGCCAATTAACGCTGCTTTATATTTAGGCCTTTCGCTTGAAAGAGAAGCGTATGGTTCTCGTATCTGCAACAAAGGGAGGTCTGGGAACACCCCGGAACCCTGTACAAGGGACGCCGCCTCTTGTACATCCCCGATGTTCCATACTGAAGGAAAGTCCTGATATTGAAAATAGTATCTGCTTGCAGCGTCAATGTTCCATTTCTATCACAAAAATATATGTTTCACAAATTTTTTCAGCCTAAACTGCCAATGCTCCCTAAAAAAGGCGATGATTGATAAGAAAAGGCTGTTTTTTGCCTACACATCAAACACATATTTTTGCAACCGATAAAGATCCGGTATTATTGTACAATACATACGCATATTCTGTATCATCAGTCTTGACTATTTGATTTCAAATAGGTTATGATATACATAGTCAATTATGATTAATCACATCACGAATTACTGAGGCATTTTTATGCAACAACAAAATAAAGCGCAAAAGAAGATGAATACACCCCTTCTTCTCATGGCGTTAACGGTTTTAATCGATTTCACCGGCTTTGGCCTGCTATTCCCCCTGCTCCCATTCTGGGCGCTGCGTTTAGGGGCGTCTCCTTTTATGATTGGTGTAATATCCGCCGCGTTTACAGTGGCGCAAGTTATCGGCATACCTATATTAGGCGCGCTTTCCGATAAATACGGACGCAAACCGGTAATACTTGTTTCATTGCTTATTGAAGTTATCTCCTTAATACTGTCTGCATTAGCAAATTCCATTCCATTGCTGCTGCTGGCGCGATGTATTGGTGGATTGGGCGCATCAAATATCGCTTCGGCGCAGGCAGTCGCCGCAGATACAACAAGCGAAGAAAACCGCGCAGCCAGCATGGGAATGATCGGCGCTGCTATCGGCGTAGGATTTGTGCTTGGTCCTATCATTGGCGGCAGTTTAACGGTAGTTTCACTTGCCGCGCCGTTTTGGGCGGCAGCCGGCATTGCGCTTATTAACGCTATTTTAGTATGGAGATTTTTGCCGGAAACCAGATTTTTACACGCAACATCCAATACTGCGGCAAAACAAAAATTTAATGGCTCACTGATAAAAAATACGACCATACTGCAACTCGTCAGTGTCAACTTTATCTATACTCTCGCATTCAGTGGTATGGAAACCATATTTGCCCTGTTTATAAAATGGCAGTTTCATTGGGGAACAATTCAGGCCGGCTGGATCTTCACATTTATCGGGGTTATAGTGGTTATTGTTCAAGGCGGCCTTATTCGCCAGCTTACACAGCGTTTTAAACTTGGCTCCATTTTAATTTCCGGATTACTCTTGCTCGGTATTGGGCTGTTTGTTATTCCGCTAGGCAATAGCGTCGGCGCTATGTTCGTTGGGTTAGGTTTATTAAGTATTGGTGATGGTCTTGTTACACCGGTTATTTCTTCCATGATATCCGCTGCCGGTTCAAAAGACACACAAGGCTCACTTCTTGGCGCGGCGCAAAGCGCAGCCAGCGTCGGCAGAATTGCCGGTCCGCTGATTGCCACAGTATTGTTTAGCGCCATCGGCGTTGGCGCGCCATTTTATGCAGGCGCAATTATCGTAGCCATTGCTGCAGCCGATGCGTTCTATTTTGTTAAAATAACACCCGCATACAAAATATCTTCCGAAGTCGCTTCGGCATAGTTCATAGGTATATCATTGCCAGCATAGGAACCTCCGAATATACCGCACACGGAGGTTCTTATGCACCTTCAACTAGCCAACCATAATACACCCGCACACCCGCACGCGCAACATAAATACGCAAATCATATAAATTTGATATAATAAAGCCATCTAGATTTGCGCGCACATGCGTCTCATTCATGTGAACCATAATTTTATGGGAATTGGAATTTTTTTATCTTCCTAACAAAAGAAAGGTGTCATTATGGAACAATCTGATAACAACACTCCCAATCCGCAACCACAACAGTATTACATGACTCCCGGCGAACCCGGCCCGCTATATATGGAACCGCAAAATTCGGTTTTTGCTATCGTAAGTTTGGTGAGCGGAATCGGTGGTTTTTTTGTTCTACCTATGTTAGGCCAAATTCTTGGTGTTATCTTTGGTCATTTAGCGCTGAACGAAATTAAAAACTCCAATGGCAGGTTGAAGGGCAGAGAATTGGCAATAGCTGGTCTCATCATCAGTTATATCGGTGTAGGATTACTTGCGTTAGTCATATTAGTGGTTATCATAATCGCTATTGCCGGTCTGCCAAGTGGATTACACTGATACAGTACTAATATAGCGCTATCTCCAAGCCGTAAAAGCAATATTTGAGTTTTTGCGCAAAACGATATAGCGCCATATAGTATCGCATTGAAACAATTGCCCTGTGCGCGGCGCGGGGAATTTCCCCTCATTTTCCTTCAGTGCGATGAAGCGCCGCCGGATATTTTTTCATTTTCTTTTGCAACGCAGCGCATTGAGCTGCATTGCAACTGCAAAAAGGAACAGCTTATGCGATAGATCTGCCAAGACAATATATGCCTGAGCAAAACAAAACAGCGACGCAGGGGGCAGCAGATCTCATGACAGGATTTGGGATATCCCCATATTCCTGCACAGATTCAAGTCTATAGCGCTGCAAATTTAAGGAAATAAAATATGTCAAAAACTAAACCAGCAAAAGCAACCCAACAAATTGAGCTGCGCGGTCATATTATCGATTCGCAAATTTTATCTCGCGTGTGGAGCGCTATTATGCAAGCAAACGCAGATTTCGATCTGCTGGAAATACAGGTCGGCCGCAACGCGCAGGAAACCAGTTATGCCCGCATGAATGTTATTGCGGCAAGTCGGAAAGAACTGGAAGCGCTGCTGGATAACTTAGAACAGCTCGGTGTTGAATTAGTGAACGCGCAAAATGCGCGCTGCGCGCCAATTGAAATGGATGGCGTGCTTCCGGATGATTTTTACGCCACAACTAATCTGCCAACAGAAGTTTTAGTGAATGGCGTTTGGCTGAACGTAGAAAACATCGAAATGGATGTGGCAATTATTATTGACGCAGCTGTTCCACGCGCATATTGCTTACCCATGCATAAAACACAAATTGGGCAGCAAGTGGTTGTCGGACATCAGGGAGTTCGTGTGCATCCGCTGGAATTGCCAAGGCCATCTGCAGAGCATTTTAGTTTCATGCAAAGCTCGGTCAGCTCGGAGCGCGCTAAAAGTCTGATGATCGCCGATATTGCCGATGAAATCGCCGATATTTACAAACAACATGGCAAAATTGGCTTGGTGCTTGGCCCCGCCGTGGTGCACACCGGAGCCAGAAAATATATTGAAGAATTAATCAACATGGGGCATGTGCAAGCGATTTTTGCCGGCAACGCCGTAGCCGCGCACGATTGCGAAGCCGCGCTGTTCGGCACATCACTTGGAGTCGACCTGCAAACAGGGGATCCGGTGCAAGACGGGCATCGCAATCACTTACGAGCTATTAACACCATCCGGCGGTATGGCTCCCTACAAGCGGCGGTAGATGCGGGTATATTACGAGACGGCATTATGAAAGCGAGCGTGCTGCATCATGTTGATTTGGCGCTGGCCGGATCTATTCGCGATGACGGCCCTATTCCCGATGTTTTAACAGATATGTACGCCGCGCAAGATCGCATGCGCAGTGTATTGCAAAATATAAATATGGTTATTATGCTCGCTTCCATGCTGCATTCTATTGCAACCGGCAATATGCTTCCAGCCTCAACGAAAGCAGTGGTTGTGGATATCAATCCGGCGGTGGTTACAAAATTGGCAGATCGCGGCACCACACACGCCGCGGGCCTCGTTACAGATGTTGAATTGTTCTTGCGGGAATTGGTAGAAAATTTAAAAGCAAAGCGGCTGTAAAAGCAAATAGTGTGGTCTTGTTGTCAATAATTGACTTACGATACAATATATAGGGTATATTGACGGTAATTCCTCAAACATATTGGACAATTTGGCCATAATGGAAGTAAAAATATGGCAGATGAAATTTTGTGTTTGATATATTTGTGATACAAAATTCCGCTTTATTACACATAACAACATACACCTATTTTCATAGTGACATATATAATTAAATATATATTATATATATTTCAGAAAGGCAGCAGCAATATTTTATGTCAGATATTACGCAATTAAATACTATCGGAGAACTTCGCGCTTCGGGATATCAAACAAAATCGGTCAAAGAGGAAATGCGCGATAATCTGGTAAAAATGCTTAAAGAAGACGCCGCGCTTTTCCCCGGAATAGTTGGTTATGATGATACAGTTATTCCACAATTAGAAAACGCCCTGCTTTCCGGACAAGATATTGTGCTGCTCGGCGAACGCGGGCAGGCAAAAACACGCCTTGCCCGCAGTCTTATCTATTTTTTGGATGAATATGTTCCGGCAATAGCAGGTTGCGAAATTAATGATGATCCTTTTCATCCCATATGCAAAGCGTGCCTTATGCGAATTGCCGAAGATGGAGACACCACTCCAATCATCTGGCTAAGCCGCAGCCAAAGATACAGCGAAAAATTAGCGACACCGGATATCACTATTTCGGACCTCATTGGCGAGATAGACCCAATAAAGGTTGCCGAAGGACGTTATCTATCCGATGAACTGACAATTCATTACGGATTGATTCCGCGCACGCACCGCGGCATATTCTGCTTAAATGAATTGCCCGATTTAACGGAAAGAATTCAGGTTGGATTGTTAAATATTCTGGAAGAGCGCGATGTGCAAATTCGCGGCTATAAAATTCAACTTCCGCTGGATATTTTTATGGTTGCAAGCGCCAACCCCGAAGATTACACCAACCGCGGCAGAATTATCACTCCGCTGAAAGATCGCATGGGGTCGGAAATTCGCACGCACTATCCGCAGACATTGGAAGAGGAAATACAGATTATTGACGCTGAAGCGGTTCATCCCAAAATCAACGGCATTGAAATCATGTATCCGCAATATATGAAAGAAATTGTCGCTGAAATAACACACCAAGCGCGCAAAAGTCCCGAAATCAGTCAAAAATCGGGTGTAAGTGTGCGTGTTTCTATTACAAATGCAGAAAACGTCGCCAGCAACGCTGTGCGCAGAGCGCTGCGCAATAATGAAAAGCGCGCCGTTCCCAGAATCAGCGATTTAAATTCAGTCATTGCCTCTACCGCCGGAAAAATTGAATTGGATACATTTGGTGAAATACGCGAAGATAAAATTGTCAGCAAATTAGTTCGTTCAGCTGTGCTGCATGTTTTCTCCAAATATTTCGATGGCTCGGAATTCGATCAATTGCTGGCTGGATTTGAAAAAGGACTGCATGTGCAGGTATCAGAGAATCAAAAATCTATGGATTATGTGTCGCAGCTTTCACAAATCGGCGGGCTGCGCGCCGCGGTTGATAAACTTAGCGCACACGGCGCGCCTGAAACAGTAGCCGCCGCAGTTGAATTTATACTAGAGGGCTTGCATTTAAACCGTAAACTTAACAAAAATATTATAGACGGTTCTGTAAACTATCAAAAACGGTAACTGCAGTGCGCCAAAATACAGAATTAATCCGCTAGGGCCATTTACACACATAAGGAGCGCCGGTTCATGTTTAACAGATTTCAATTTCGCCAAAATAGTTCTTATTCCCGCTGGGATGGCTCACAGCAAATTGAAGATCTCAACGCAGATGATATCGTCCATGCGCTGGCAGATGATTATTTGCGCAATAACGATTTGCGGTCGGCGTTAAAACGGCTGCAGCGCGAAGGATTTTACAAGCAAAACAACGAAAAAGTCATGGGATTGCGTGAAATGATGGAGCGGCTGCGCGCGCAGCGGCAAATGCGGCTGAATCAATACAATATGTCTGGCGTTATGGATGATATCAAACAAAAAATTGAGGATATTATTCAACATGAACGCGCCGGTATTCAAAAACGGCTGGATGAATCTGACCAAACTGCTGCGAATCCCCCAAACTCCGGCTCAGAAGCCTCACAGCAATCAGCTCCGTCATCGGATGATTCTCTGAAAAAAATGCTGCATAAAATCACTGACCAAAAGCTGGATTACCTGAACGCGCTGCCACAAGACCCAGCCGGTAAAATCAGCAAGCTGGCCACATATGATTTTTTGGACCCAACTGCGCGCAGTGAGTTTCAAGATTTAATGAATATGCTGCAGCAACAGATAATGCAGCAATATTTTCAAGGCATGCAGCAAAGTTTAGCGAATATGACACCGGAAGACTTGCAAAAGATGCGCAAAATGCTGCAAGAGCTGAACCAAATTTTACGTGAACGTGAAGAAGGCCGTGAACCGGATTTTGATGAATTTATGCGCAAATATGGGGAATATTTCGGCTCAGATGTGAATACGCTGGATGATTTAATTGAAGATTTGCAGCGCAGATCAGCGCAGATGCAAGCTGTGCTTGATTCGTTACCGGAGGAACAGCGCTCACAATTAATGCAGATGATTGAACAAATGCTTGGCGATGATAGAATTCGGGTAGATATGGCTGAATTGGCGGAGCATATTCAAAATCTTGGGCCAAATGATTTTCAAACCAGATATCGCTTCGGCGGTGATGAGCCGCTTTCTTTAACCGAAGCGTTGAATTTAATGGAGCAGCTGCAAGGATTAGATGATTTAGAGTCACAAATGATGGATGCGCGCCGCAACAGCAGTTTGGACGCTATTGACACCAATAAAATGTCTGAACTGATGGGCGCTGAAGATGGCGCAATAATGGAAGAACTGAAAAACTTAATGAAGATTCTGGAAGAGGAAGGGTATATTGAAGAAAATGGCTCTGAATGGAAGCTTACCTCCCAAGGAATACGGAAAATTGGCCAAAAAGCCCTGCAAGATATTTTTCAGCAGTTAAGTAAAGATTCATTTGGTCAACATCAAATCGACCGGCAAGGAACTGGCAGCGAGCGCTTAGATGAAAGCAAGCCATATCAGTTCGGTGATCCGTTCTTTATGGATTTGCCTGCCACATTGCGCAACGCAATATACCGAAATGGCGCCGGCACACCGTTACAACTTGCTCCGGAAGATTTTGAGGTGTATAAAACTGAAACAATCACTGAATCTTCCACTGCGTTGTTAATTGATATGTCTATTTCTATGAGAGAATCTGGCGCCAACGAAGCGGCTAAAAAAGTTGCGGTTGCTTTAGAATCACTTATTCAAAGCCAATTTCCGCGAGATAATCTCTTTGTAATAGGATTTTCGCATACCGCGCGTGAGTTTCAGCGCAACGAACTCGTAAATATAAGCAGATTCGATCATGCAACAGGCACGAATATGATTCACGCATTTATGCTGGCAAAACACTTGTTGTCACAAAAACGCAGTATAAATAAACAAATTATATTGGTGACAGACGGCATGCCAACAGTCTACTGGGAAAACGAGTCTCAAGAGTGGGTGTTTTCTTATCCATACACCCAAA
>JAKAOI010000452.1 GCA_021812265.1 Chloroflexota bacterium
CGATCTAATATTTCAGCGCATTGCTTATCAAGTTTACAAAAACCTGATGTAAGCTCATAAAATCAGCGTAAACGGCTAGGGAATCATCAAAACACATGCGCAAATCTGAGTGTATGCGCTGAGCTTCGGAGCCGGGAAACACTTCAATGGCGCTATGCAGGCACTCACGGATATTTACCGGCTGTATATGTACCCTCATTGTTTCAATATCCAGCCGGCGGGTATCCATAACACTGTTCAGCAAATTGCGCAGCGATATTCCCACCGCTTGCGCCCGCTCGGCTAAATTTTGCAGCGCGTTGAGGTCATTGCGAGATTGCGGCATGCGCATAATATCAATATATCCCAATAACCCCATAATTGGGGTGCGCAATTCATGGTTCACACTGCGAATAAATTGATCTTTCAGATCATCCATTTTATGCGCTTGCTCAATTTCACTTTTGGCTTCGCCCAGTTCTTGCAGTGTTTTTGAATAAGAATAATTTTGCAATATAAAGAGCAGCGCAATGCCCCAATAAAAAATAAGCGCCACTTCGATGAGGGTATTGCCGGTAACTTGTAAATATTGGGCGAATAACGCCGACCGTGGGGCAAACTCTATGGCGGCGATTGTTACTGCGCTGGCGGAAATAGTAGTTAACACTATCATCGATGTAGAGCCGACAAGACTGACTAAAATAATGGATCCGGCTATATACAGCAATGATATGCTGGAATCAAAATTCCCCGTAAACGCCGTCAATAAGCTGGTTAATTGTGATATGACGCCGCCGGCCAGTGAAAACAGCCACGCCGCCGATTGAATTTTATCATTCCAAGCCAGCAAAACGCTGAAACTCATCAGCAACGGAATGAGGCTGACCGAAACGATAATCAGAATAAGATAGCTGGTGTTGTGAGTTTGCGTCGCTATTGCGCTGACCATAACAGCGTGAACAATAATAATAAGTAATAAAAACGCAAAAATACTGATTGTGCCGCCGACGCAAAGCAGCAAAAATCGCTTTCGGCTGAGATCATACGACGCCGCCTGCCGCATAATAGTGTTATAAATTGCCATTTGGGTACTCTTCCATCGCTTTTTGCGCAAAATTTTGATATTTTTGATGACGCTCAGATTGATTGATAGCGATAATTTTTGGAATAACTTCCAGAAGCTCCGAGGGCATTACCGGCTTGGTTAAAAAATAATCAGCGCCGGAGGCAAACCCCTCAAATTGACTGCTTTCAACCGGCATGGCTGTAAGAATGATAAGCGGAAGATCGGCAGTTGCCGGATCGCCGCGGATTGCTTTGATGAATTGGAAGCCGTTCATATGCGGCATTTTTATATCAACAATGGCAATATCGGGCTTAAACGCATATATTTTCTCTAAAGCTATTTCGCCATTTTCGGCGGATTCTATAATAAAATATGTTTCCAGCCCAAGGCGCAGCATATCTATGATCTCGCGATTATCGTCAATAAGCAAAAGGCGGATTTTATGATTCATGATTGGTTCCTTTGCTTTGAAATGTTCTTTTTTGCAGGTACTCTTTTGTTTTACGCTTGCCGCTGCGCACCATTGCGGGAAACGCGGTAAACTGCTCCATTCCCTGCGGTTTATCAAAGCGGCGGCTTCCCAACCCGGGAACACATCCGACGGGAGTAAACTCAACACCGTTATCGGTCACTGTTATATAGCCTTGCAGCTGAAATTGGCTCATTGCGTCCATCTTCATAGATTCGCTGAACGCATGAAACAGCAGCGCCGCTGGATATTGGATATATTTTTGCGCCGCGGGGAAGCCATCCGCAAGAGGATCTAACAAGCAGATATTGCGATTGTCGGCAATTTTTACGGCGGAACGATAGCTGAACGGGTAATCTGAACCGAAAGCGCAAGAAACCGCGGCGGTTGGGTATTTTGCAATAATTTTTGCCCACTCCGGTTTCCAAAGCGGCTGCATATGTTTTTGCGGTATTTCTTGCAGTTGTGAGGAAATGGTTTCGCCAAGTATATCCGGAAGTTGATGATAATCACCGGCTCGCCAATTGATAATGCGTTCGGGGAAAACATCGATCATCAGTCTGACATAATACCAATCCATCAACCGTTTCATCAGAGGGCTTAGGTGATAATTCTGATCGGGGATTTTTTGGACAAACTTCGGGCCAAGTGTAGTGAGCCGTTTCGCTTCGAGATCTTCCGTTATTTTGCCGATACCCTGAACCAAAACAGGTGATTCGTGTTCCAGATGCGCGCCGACCGGATCTGAAAACAGCAGCGAAAGATGTGGATTTCTGCGGATATTATATGCTTTTTGCGGATAGGCCACCGCCGTGGCAAAAACGATTGACGCCGCTTCGTCATCCCAAACCGCAACCACAGGCACGACGGAAAGCATGCCTGTTTTGGTGAATGTTGTCAGTTCGCAGGTGCGGTATGCGGTGAGCAAGTCGTGAATATATTCGGGGACAGCAAGTGTATTGAGTAGCATCACAGACTCCATTACAAAATTAAAAACATTGAATCGCTGTCCCTTTTATATCGTATCCTTCAGTTCTTGTCAATATTATTGCATTTAACGCGCCAACGCTCGCAGCGCTTTCAAAATAATATCATCCAGCGATAGTGTATCGGCGTTGGG
>JAKAOI010000023.1 GCA_021812265.1 Chloroflexota bacterium
ACCACCACGCATTCTTGCACGGCGGGATGTTTTGCCAGCGTCTCTTCAACTTCGCGGGGATATATGTTATACCCGCCGGCTATAATAATATCTTTCGCGCGATCGACAATAGTAAAATAACCGTCACTGTTCATTGTTGCAATATCGCCGGTTTTCAGCCAGCCATTATGGAATACTTTCGCCGTTTCATCGGGCCGGTTCCAATAACCTTTCATCACCTGCGGGCCCAAAATAGCCAGCTCTCCGGCCTCACCAAGGGGCATATCCTCTTCAGTAACAGGATCTATTACTTTTGCGGCAGTGCTGGGATATGGCACACCGATTGTGCCAATACGCCGATCGCCGAAAAGCGGATTGGCGTGTGTAACCGGTGATGTTTCGGTTAACCCATAGCCTTCCGCCACGCGCGCGCCCGACAAGCGTTCAAACCGCTCTTGCACTTCGTGCAGCAGCGGGGCGGCGCCGCTTAAACAAACCTTTACCGAACTGATATCCCCTTTTCCTCGTTTTTCAATATAGCGCGAAATCGCTATATACATCGTGGGAATACCGGGAAAAACATCGGTGTGATAGCGTTCGATCGCCTCAACAACATCTTTAGGCACAAATCGCGGAAGCAGCACGCATGTTGATCCACCCCACATGCTTGTAAGCAAACCCACCGTCAGCCCATATACATGGAAAAATGGAGCTGCCGCCAGCGTGCTGTGTACGGTATAACGCGGAAAACGAATCCACGCAGCGCACATCAGCGTATTTGCCATTAAATTGCGCTGTGTAAGCATTGCGCCTTTGGCGACACCAGTTGTGCCGCCGGTATACTGCAAAACTGCCAATTCATTGGGAGAAAACTCCGGGTCGGCAAATTCATCTGCGCCAGTGCTTGCAGCTGCTCCGCCGGCGCTCAGCAGATCCCGCAAAAACACGATCTGCGGATCTTGCTTCATTTCTCGCAAGGAAACGGAGGGTTTGCCGCGCTGTTCTTGCGCCTGCTTTATGGGGTAAAGCGCGGAAAGGGGAAACGGCAGATATTCTTTGACGGCTGTAATAATCACTTTTTCTATCGATGTGGCGCTTCGCGCTTCTTTCACAACGGGAAAAAGAATATCCAACGTTAAAATTGCTTTTGCGCCGGAATCCGCCAGCTGATGGCGCATTTCTGCAACAGTATACAAAGGATTGGTGGAAACAACAACTGCGCCTGCTTTCAGCGCGCCAAAAAACGCAATAGGATATTGCGGCGTATTTGGCAAACAAATAGCAACACGATCGCCCTTAGAAATACCCATTTTCTTTAAAGATCGAGCAAAGCGGCTGCTGAGATCGTCTAACTGCGAATAGCTGATTTTTTTGCCATAAAAAATCAGCGCCGGCCTGTCTCCGACTGCTTTTGCAGCGTCGGTAACTAAAGTGTAAAGAGGTTTATCCGGTATTTCTACAGTTGCCGGAACGCCCTCATCATAGTGCGCGATCCACGGATACGGCTGATGTGAAGCTTCATTTTGAGTGTTCGGCGATTGCGCCACGCTGCGCGCTCCTTTCTGCGTGATCCAACGTGATGCGGCTCAGAGAAAAATATCACAATTGTTTCACAGAAAACACGTTTAATTATATTGTAATTATTATACGCAACGCGGTAACGTATTGGGATATTGCCAGCTATCAAATACATCTGTCAGCCAGCAACAAATTATACCAGCTCAGTTGCATAAACAACCAAACAAAAATATCCCTTGCCAAGACCGGTTAAGAAAGGCGGCACAAAAGCGGCCGGATGTTTTCACCGGCGCAGCCCTGCTATAATACTATATAAACAATAATTTTATGTAGGATTTTCGATTGAAAGAGAAGCGCATGGCTCATATCTGAAACAGAGGGAGGTCGGGGACACCCCAGAATCCCATACAAGGGACAATGTCCCTTGTATATCCCCGATTTTCCATGCTGAAGCGAAAGTCCTGTTATGTATAAAATTTTGCTTGCCATTAACGGCTGAAACATAAAAATAGTCGGCTGTTCGTTTCGCTCACCATCAAGTTGTTTGATACGGTTAAAAGTAAGCGTCTTTAATAAAGAATCGGGAGATATATCACGGAACATGAGAGCAGAAATTATTTCCATCGGCACAGAGCTATTATTGGGGCATATTACCGACACAAATGCGGTATATTTAGCGCAGCGGCTTTCCGCGCTGGGGATTGATCTGCATTTTGTTTCCCAAGTAGGGGATAACAGAGGCAGACTGACAGAAACACTGCGCAAAGCGTGGGAACGCGCAGATGTTATTATCACCACAGGCGGGCTGGGACCTACTGAAGATGATGTTACCCGAGAAGCTATTGCAGATTTATTACAAGAAACACCGCAGGTAGATTCAGAATTAGCCGCGGTTTTAACTGAGCGGTATCAATTATTCAGCAGCGCCATGCCGGCGACTAATATAAAACAGGCGTGGTTAATTCCCTCAGCAACATCGTTGAAAAATCCTTCGGGAACGGCCCCTGGATGGTTCGTGCAAAACGATAACCATATTATAATCTCTATGCCCGGTGTTCCCAAAGAAATGTATCAAATGTGGGAAAACGAAGCCGAGCCACGGCTTTCCACGCTGGCAGGCGCAACTATTTTTACCCGTATTTTGCGCATTTCCGGCATGGGAGAATCTATTGTCGAAGATACTATTATCGATTTCATCCACTTAACCAATCCAACCGTCGCCACCTACGCCAAATCTGACGCGGTTGATGTGCGCATTTCGGCCAAAGCGGAAAATACCGCCAAGGCGCGGGAAATGGTAGACGACATAGACGCACAGATCCGGTCCGTATTGGGATCGGTCATTTTCGGTGAAGATAAAGATACACTGGCAAGCGTAGCCGGTGATTTGCTGAAAAAACACGGCTGGACCATGAGCGTGATGGAGTCGTGCACCGGCGGGTTAACAGCCTCCACAATTACTGATATCCCCGGAAGCTCTGATTATATGCGCGGCGGAATAGTCGCTTATGCCACAGATCTGAAGAAAAGCATGGGTGTGCCAGCCGATGTCATTGAGCAACATGGCGTTATCAGCCGCGAAACCGCGCTGGAAATGGCGCGGGCAAGCCGCCTGCGCTGCAGTTCGGATGTTGGGATTGGGATAACAGGAGTGGCCGGCCCCGATTTGCAAGAAGGCAAGCCGGTTGGTTTAGTGTTTATTGCAATAGTTACACCGGAAACCGAAGTTGCGGAACAATTCCAAATGCCGGGAGATCGGCATGATATAAAAAGACGCGCCGCGCTGCGCGCATTAAATATGCTGCGGCTGGCGCTTTCTTCCGGCAGCGGCAACTAAACAGCAAGCAAGCCCCGCGCATACAGATTTCTCTCTTGCGCGAGGCTTCCGATGTTGCGGCGCTGCCTTATTGCGCCGCGTTTTCCTCTTTTTGCCACAGATTAAGGCTTCGCGAAGCGCTAACCTGAAGCGCCTGCTCTATAAATTTTGCCAGCGGAACTGCGCCGATATTTTCGTTTGTTCGCAGCCGCAAAGAAACTGATTCGTTTTCGGCTTCTTTATCGCCCACCACCAGCATATAGGGTATTTTTTGCAATTGCGCGTCGCGCACCTTCGCGTTCATCCGTTCCGAACGCGAATCTACCTCACTGCGCAGCCCTATCTTCTGCAATTGCTTTTGCACGCGCACGGCATAATCAATATGGCGATCCGTAATCGGTATAACCATTGCCTGCACCGGAGAAAGCCACACAGGGAAGGCGCCGGCAAAATGTTCGATTAACACGCCCATAAACCGCTCAGTAGACCCCATGATGGCGCGGTGAATAATGACAGGCCGATGCGCGGCGCCATCTTCGCCGATATACTCCAGGTCGAAATTTCGCGGCTGAAACAAATCCATTTGAATGGTTGAAAGCTGCCATTCACGTCCCAGCGCGTCTTTTGCCATCAGATCCATTTTGGGGCCGTAAAACGCAGCTTCCCCTTCAGCAGATTCATAGTTAAATCCCGTCGCGTCCAGCGCTGCCTTCAAATCGGTTACTGCTTGTTCCCACAAAGCCACATCTCCATGATATTTTTCATGGTCATTTAAATCGGGCAAAGACAATCGCACGCGATAATCTGTTAACCCATATGCGCCAAGAATTTCACGGATTAAATTGACCAGATCTTTAAATTCATCCATCACTTGGTCGGGGCGCAAAAAGATATGTGAATCATCTTGCGTCAACGAGCGAACACGGGTAAGCCCCGAAAGCTCACCTTTTTTCTCAAACCGGTGCAAAGTGGCAAATTCAGCGTAGCGAATCGGCAGCTCGCGGTAGCTGTGGCGCTGAGATTTATACAGCGTAATATGCGAAGGGCAGTTCATTGGTTTTAACTCAAAACTGTTATCTTCCAATGATTCCAGCGATTCATTTTCGTCAGCGTCGCGTTCCTCCTGCATTTTGGGGAACATGGCGTCGCGATAGTGTTCCCAATGCTTCGATTGCTTATACAGCCGCACACGAGCAATATTACCGGTCCACACATGCGAATAGCCATAGCGTTCCTGCGTTTCGCGCATATAAGTTTCCATCAGCCGCCGAATCATTTCGCCGCGCGGCAAAAACAGCGGCAGTCCCGGGCCAACATCTTCACTGAACGTAAATAAATTCAACTCTCTGCCAATTTTTCGATGATCGCGTTTTTTGGCTTCTTCAAGCTGCCATAAATAGGTTTCAAGCTCTTCTTTTTTCTGCCACGCCGTGCCATAAATACGCTGCAGCATCGGGCGGTGTTCATCGCCGCGCCAATAAGCGCCGGCAACGCGCATCAGCTTAAACGGCCCTATTTCCCCCGTATTGCTTACGTGCGGGCCGCGGCATAAATCTAAAAACGGCCCCTGCTCATAGATACCGACTTCTTGATCAGCCAGATTTTCAATAATCTCAACTTTATACGGCTGATTATGTTCCTTGAAATAATTCAGCGCTTTATTGCGATCCCATTTACTTTGTTTAAATGGATGTTTTTTGGTGACGCTTTCCTGCATTCTGGCTTCAATTGCGGGAAAATCTTCCGGCGTAATTGGCCGCGACGCTTCAACATCATAATAAAATCCGTCATCAATAGCAGGGCCAATGGCAAACTTAATTCCGGGGAATAGTTCTTGCAGCGCTTCCGCCATAACGTGCGCTGTGGAATGGCGCATACGCTGCACCGGCGTATAGTTTACCGATGCGTTTATTTCCTGCGCTACATCTTCTGGCATACTCATTTCCTTTCGTGCCGCCTGAATTGTTATGCGGCAAAACAAACTGCGCTATGGACGCAAGGCGGCCGTAAAAAGGCGCAAAAAAAACCTCTGCGTCCGCCTAGGGACGAGAGGCCGTTATCGGCAAATCGTGGTTCCACCCTTATTTCGCACAATTTTCTTGTACAGCGTATAACCGCGCCGGCGGCGCTATGCTGCTGAGCAAAAACGTAATGTGTGCGCTCACTGCTTGGTATAACGGAACAGCCGCCGCGCCATACACATGTTTTTACCAAGCAAAAATACAGTTGTCGCCGGTAAAAAATTTTGGGGCGCAGAATCATATGCCAGTGGTGTACATAAACACTTGCGCAAAGCCAAATTACAGCTGATTCTGGCTCTCTCTGCTGCGCGCGTTCACATATATGTCTGACGTTTCGCTCTTATTTTGCTTGGTATATTAGAGAATTGCCACAAGCAAAACACTTCCTACAGATATTATACCACATGATTTGAAGAAATCCATAGAGCGCTGTTTATGGTGTGCGGGGTAAATTCTTCCCAAGAAAAAGTAAAATTACTTTGAATAAAGTGAACACCATCGGGCGCAATCCAAACCAGAACTGTTTCAGAAGCGGTATCAGGCGCCGGCAGCAATATGTTTACCGGATGCGCTTGCTCCGGCTCCATTTCTGGCAGACGCGCGCTGAAAACCTTTTCCCAATCTTGCCCATAGGTAAAGCGCCATAAGGCATAATCGCGCGACCGATATTGCGCCGGGGCGATAACAAACAAATCTTCTTTCATGTGCGGTGTGGCAACCAAAAGGCTGTGCCGCGAAACACCACCCATAACAGTCGGCGGCGCGCATTCCTGCCAGCGCCAAGTTTTTGCCCGAGTGGAACACCGATATAACGAAGTTTCAGTAGCTGCGAATACTATATATGGTCGGTTGCCATCGCGAACCATACTTAGTATATCGCGATTGGCGGCGCTATATGGCAGATTTGGCCGGTGCAGCTGGGCAATGCCGTCATGCTGCGGCTGCCAGCGCTCACCCATATCAGCAGTTTCATATATACCGCCGACAGAAACGGCGGCAATCACTTTGCGGCGATCATCCGGGTCTGCGGCCAGCGCAACAACAGAAGGAAGCTCAGCGCGTTGCGCGCCCCACCAATACTGCGCGTCAGAGAAATCTTTAAATTGCGAAACGTGTTCCCAATGGCGCTCACGCGGATTTTCATAAGAAAATTTCCAAAGAGCGGCGGGACTGGTTCCCATCCAAATTGTTCCATCGACAGCCGAAACTAAGGCAGTTGGTGTTTGCTGCGGCGACATGCGCGAAAACTGCATTTCCGGCAGAGGCGCCCATTTCCCCGATTGCGGGCTGCGCTCCCAAAAAGCGCCGTCGGCAGATGCGGCAATAGCGCCAAATCGCGGCAACGCGGCCACCGCCGTTATATTGCGACCTGGCAGCAAATGGCGTCTTTGGCGCTTGGAGGAAAAACGTCTGCGGCGATCTTCTTCAATTTCCCATAATCCATCTGATGACCCGATAATAATCGTCAAGGGAAAGCCTCACTATATTGAACCAAATCGATAAAGTTCCGCTGGGGCATACACTGGCAAATTCGCCGAAAGCATCTGGTTTGTACAGGGAACCATCGCTAGCCCCTTATTCAGCATACCATATACCATGAATGAAAGAGCCGCTGCCGCATATTTTTTATCATTTTTTCTATGCGGCTGTTTATTTCGCCGCCGGCTGCTCTTCAATATACGCCTTCCCAGACGCAAAAGGAGACAACACCGGGTGTAATTTTGGGTTTACCTGTGACAGCATCGTTATATCATCCATTTCAATGGGCTTTACAATTGCCAAGCAAACTATAAGAACCAGCGTAAATATGAGTATTGCGGCGATAATTTCCAACAATGACCCCGGAATATGGATGAACCCTGCAGAAATAGCCAATTTTAAATAGCGCGACGGCCGAAGAAAATAGGTAATAAGCATTGGCGGAGTAAGAGCCAGCAATACTTTAACGCTAAAACGAATGGGATATATCCGCTTTAAATAATATGCGCTTAAAATAAGCTGTGTAATTTCAGAAAATACCTGCCCGGCGCCTACCGCTATCAACGCGCCGGCTGCTCCCCCAAAATTAGGGCCGCCATTGGGAACAATCCATATTCCTAAGCCAATGGTCATCAATAAACCTATCCATTGGGTCCACAGCGAAAGCCGCTGCTTGCCCACAACAAAGAGCGCCGCTTGGTTGGATCCGCCACCGCCCAGCCGCTGGATAATGTTAAACAACAAAAATATCTGCATTAAGTAGCCCACATTTGCGTATTGCGCGCCATATAACACAACCGCTATTTGTTGGGCGTAGATAAAACAAAATCCCAGCAGCGGCACAGCCAGCAAAACTTGCACTTTGCTTACCGCGCGCCACGCAAAAGCCAGCGCCGCTATATCTTTTTCAGCGTAAGAAGCCGCCATGGCCGCCATACCTACACCGCCAAGCCCGGCAACCAGCAGATACGCCGCCGCATGGCTAAGCTGAAACGCCAAATTAAAATATCCCACCACAACCGAGCTGAATAAAAACGCCTGAAGCAATCCAATTGCCACTTGCTTCAGCAGCGCGCCATTTATTAAATTGGTCAGCCAAGCAGTCCATCCCATTTGCAATACCGGTGTAAATTTCTGCGGCGCTTCTTTAGGATCGGGCTTTGTGAGCAGCAGCGGCAGCATCAATAAAAAGTAAACCAGCGCAGTAACAAAGGTGACGCCGCCGATAGCCCACAAAATCATACCGATATCATGAAACATTCGTATTGCCGCAAATGTGGCGGCAATAACTCCCAACTGCGATAAACTGCCCACTAAAAATGTCAGGCGGGTGCGCATAATTGAGGTGTAAACCGCCGCAAACACATTCATAAAACCTGTGCCGATAATATAAAATACAACCGGAGCGGCCAGCGCGTTTAATCCCGGAACCAGCGTTATATTTTGCAGATTTTCGGTGCCCGGAATATGCAGTATTTGCAGCTCATGCGCCAGCAGAGGCACGCCGGCCAGCATGCCTGCAGATACCAACGCCAGCATGATCAACCGGGTAATCAATGTTCTGCGGACAATAACTGCCGCAGCGGCTTTGCCATGCTCGGAATAGATTCGCGGCACAAACACTGTTGTTGCGTCTTCTAAACCAAACGCAGCAATATATACTCCTGTATTGTAAATAGTAAGCGCGCTGCCAAGGTTGCCATAATCCGAGGGGCTAAGGCCATGGGTTAATAAAATTGTGAAGATAAATGATGAGCCAAACAGCCAAAATGACGCAATCTGATTCCACACATAGCTCATAGGCGCTTTGCGAAGAAGCTCCTTTGCTTCATTTCGTTTCGGCTTTAACGTAATTTTTAAACGCGGTTTGGTTACCTGCTCTTCAGGTTTAGTTGTGGGAAGTGATGTCATTGTTCGCCTCACCATTGATATAGGGATACTATAAATCTTATTGGCCGGTATGTCAAATATCTTACCGAAATAGTTTGCAAAAACGCCATGACTTGAACCTATGCAGAGGGTCAATGTGATAAACAAAAACTCTATAACATATACATACGCTTCGTATATCTGTATCGTTCACTATTCATTGCTTCTTAATAGACCTGAACCTGAAAAAGGAATAATGGGAGTACGCCTTGTCAGAGGAATGCTGCCACCTGAACCTCCTGCCGCGTGCTTTGCATTCACTGCAATACAAACAACCGATAAAAATTGTGCGGCATCCCACGCGCTAATTCAAAGAATCCCCCCTATTTGACAGATCGCAAGCAAATCACATATAGTGAAATTCGATGAGTTTTTTTCATCTGTTTACGTTGTTTACCGTGCTTTACAGCCGGCTAAAATAGATTACATATATTTTTTTGAGACTCGCGGGCTTTTCAGCGCGTGACCTTTTACCTATAGTAAGGATCTCCTCCCGCGGTCAACCGAAGCGCGGCTTGATATCCCAATACATATATTGCGTCTGCCTTGTTTTATTTCAGAAACTATGCCAATTCAATGCATGCAGACTGAGCAGAAACTGCGCGGCGCAGCAAACTACAAGGAACCATGCGATCAAGCTCTTGCAGGTCTCCGGAGCGGAACCATGCAAGTATTTTTTATATTCCTAATAAGCGCTGTTACCTTTGCCGTCGGAGCATGGGGCGCTTATACTTATACGGGGCAGCGCTCACAACTGCGCCTTGAAGAAGAGCTGTCTAAACTGAAAGAAGCGCATGAGCACCGGCTGATAGCGCTGCAGCAGCAGCAGCAGCAAACCTTGCGCGAAACAAAAGAGGAAAACGCCCGTTCGCGCAGCGTTTTAGAAGATGAGCTGCGCCAGCGCCGCCAAGAGCTGCGATCTGCCGAACAGCGCATCGAACAGCGCGAAAAGCAAATAGATCGCCGTCAAGAGCAGATGGATAAAAAAGAGAATGATCTGCGCTCGCAGGAACATTCTTTACAAGCAAAAATTACCGCGGCGGAAGAAGACCACGCGCTGCAGCGCCGCAAAATTGAGCAAGAATTAACTCGACAGAAACAAAAGCTTGAACAAGACTTTAACGCGGAAACCAAACAAACTCTGCAAAAAATTGCGCAAGATCGCAGCGCCGCCGAGCAGCAAATGCAACTGCTGGAAACAGAACGCACAGCGTTTTACGAGCGCAGGCTTACTGAATTGGAGCGTATTGCCTCACTTTCCAGAAGCGACGCGCGCAAAGAATTAATTGCTTCTATTGAAGCGCAAGCCAGAGAAGACGCAATAAAATCGGTGAAAGCAATTGAACAGAACGCGCGGGAAGACGCGGAACGCACAGCGCGGGAGATTATTACTTTGGCTATTCAGCGCTGCGCGTCAGATCAAGTTTCCGAAGTAACCGTATCGGTAGTGCCCTTGCCGAATGATGAAATGAAAGGCCGCATCATCGGCCGTGAGGGACGTAATATCCGCACGCTGGAATCACTTACCGGCGTTGATGTTATCATTGATGATACTCCCGATGTTGTTATTCTTTCCAGCTTCGACGCTGTTCGGCGCGAAATCGCCCGAATTGCTTTAACCAAATTAATCATTGATGGACGCATTCACCCAACCAGAATTGAAGAAATGGTTGAAAAAGCCCGGCAAGAAGTAGACGATGTGCTCATTGAAGAAGGGCAGCGCGCCATTGATGAAGCAAACGTCACCGGCATTCAGCCGGAATTGGCAAAAATGCTCGGCAGACTGCATTTTCGCGCCAGCTACGGCCAAAATGTGCTGAACCACTCGATTGAAGTTGCCGTGATGGCCGGCATCATCGCGTCAGAAATCGGCGCCGACGCGCATACATGCAAAGTAGCCGGACTGCTGCACGATTTGGGCAAAGCGTTTGATCAGGAAGTAGAAGGGCCGCACGCGCTCATTTCCGGTGAAATTGCGCGCCGATTCAATAAATCACCAAAAATTATTCACGCCATTGTTGCGCACCACGCAACCGAAGCAGATCCGCAAAGCTTAGAAGCGGTTATTGTGCAGGCCGCCGACGCAATTTCTGCCGCGCGCCCCGGCGCACGCAAAGAAACCATTGATATTCATATGAAGCGTTTAGAGGCGTTGGAACAAATCGCGTCTTCATTCAGTGGTGTAGATCGCTGCTTTGCCGTTCAAGCCGGCCGTGAAGTGCGTATCATTGTAAAACCCGATGAGGTAGATGAATTAGGAGCCACGCAACTTGCCCGCGATATTGCCCGCCGCATTGAAAATTCTGTAGAATATCCCGGACAAATTCGCATTTCAGTGGTTCGCGAAACCAGAGCCATAGAGTTCGCCAAATAGGCCGCCGATTTTATTTGGCAGCCTATTATGATTCTTGCAAAATTATAGTAAAATTACCGGATAGTAACGCGACATCTGCGCCATTTTTATTTTATATTCTTCGGCAACTTCATCCAGTAAATCTGCCGCGTCTTCGGGCGCTAACCCCAACGACAAGCTTGCCGCAGGATCCAGCCGCGGCATAATGCGGTCTCCCCACCAGCCAACTCCCAAAGATCGGGCAAAAATATCCGCCATATGGGTTACGGCCGCAAGCATACTATACGGTTGATCGACCGCGCCCGAACGCACAGAATGGCTGCGCCCAACCGCTACGCCGATTTCATCGGGCTGGCCCCATACATTACACAGCAGCCTGCCCAACATGGCGTGATCGTATCCCAAAACCCGCCGTTCAACGATAAATAACGAAACTTTTTCATTTTTTGCTATGTTCAAAATACGGTTATATTCCGCTGTTTGCAGTGTCAACATAGCTGATTTGCCAATATCATGCAAAAAACCGGCTGTAAAGCAGATAATATCGTTGGAGATACGCGCTTTCCGCCCAATTATTTCTGCCGCCGCTCCGGTTGCAACCGAATGCCGCCATAAGCCTTCCTGGCGCGCGCTGAAAGCAGGGTCGTCGGTTTTGCGCAAGCTGAACAGCCGTGATAAACTCATTCCCTCCGCCACTTCACGCGCGGCGCCCAGCCCCATAAGCTGCAGCGCTTTTGTAATATCGGTTATGCGTTCGTTTAAGCCATAAAACGCCGAATTAATAATATTCAACAGGCGAACCGCCAACGCAGGATCAAACGATATGGTCCGCGCGATATCCGCCAGTGAAGTAGTGGGATCCTCCATCAACGCAATAACCGAATCGCGAACGCCGGATTGCAAAGGCAGAGCAAAAGTGGCGTCGGCTACTGTGGCGATTAATTCTTGCTGCGCGTCGATAATAGTTGTTAAATTAGACTCGTTATACGACATATACTATTCCTTCCGATTACATATCAAGCAAACCCAAATGGGCAACACGGTCGCGCGCTGCGCGCATCAGGGCTTCCATAAACGGATCTGCCTGGCGCTGCTTCAAAAAATCTTCTATAGGCATGTGTTCCGGAGATTGCGTAATAGGCAAGATTTTGGGCGGATGCGCGGAATATATCGCTACGTGAGTTATTCCATGCGAACGCATCCGTCTTTGCTGATGGGTAGTAATAATTGCGCCTTCCGAAACCAGCATCCTTCCATTGTGATCATACACAGCTTCAGCAAGAGCCATACCGGGAGTGGCTTCTTCTATAGAAATTACGGTAAGATTTTGATCATTTGTCGTTTGAGACGGTGAGGACATATACACTTTTCCCTCCTTGGGAATCCGAGATCAGTTGTTATTATCGGCAAACAGCAAATACGGCGCAGGGTATCTTCTATCACATTCAATGGGAATACTGACTTATTACAGAAACGACCCAGAAAACCTCCGCTTTTAAGCGG
>JAKAOI010000453.1 GCA_021812265.1 Chloroflexota bacterium
GATGCGCTGCGCAAAAGATATGCATTGGCGCAATCTGCCTGCGGCGCGGCTGCCATATGGCTGTGCCTTGTGATGAGTGAATTTATCAGCGAACGGCTGCCATTTTTTATACGAATTTATACACCGGTTACCTATACTCTGCCGGTTATTGTGGCTGCAATACTTTCCGGCGCTGTAGCCGGCGCGCTGGCGCATCGGCTTGCGGCGCGCTTTTCGGCAAGCCACACGCTGAGGCATGCGTTGTGGCAAATTTTTTTCTATGCGCTGCTTACCTCTTTTGCGGCGCAATCTGTAATTGCTGTCCAAACCGCGCTGAATCTTTCAAGATAACCAAAATTTTGTGAAGCGCATAAACCGCATGATTATTTATACATAACTGTGACATCCGCAAAACGCATGGGAAGCGAAAGCAAAGCCAGATATAAAGCGCAGATGTATATGAATGTGAAATATTTAACAAAACTAAAAATATATTGAAAATCACCCCCAAATAGTGTATGATTCTTCTAATATTAATCTGCCAGAATATGCTGTTCTTGCTATTCTTTGGTTGTATTCAGTTTTTCACAAAGGAGGTTTACTTTATGGGCCGCATTTCTGTAAGAAATGTGTTTTCATAAAGTTTACCACAATGATTTTTGAAGATAAAGTGTTACACTGTCGTGACTGCTCTAATGAGTTTATTTTCACTGCGGGAGAACAGGAATTTTATCAGCAGAAAGATCTGCAAAATATTCCTGCACGTTGTCCGCAATGCCGCGCGTTGCGCAGAAATATGTCAAAATCTGGTGGCGCTCAGCGAACTATGCACACAGTGCCTTGCGGAGAATGTGGTAAAGATGCGCATGTGCCATTTTTGCCGCAGCAAAACAAGCCGGTTTACTGCAGCTCTTGCTTTGAAAAAAAACGCAGCGAAAATTTGTAATATATCATGCGAATCATTGTAAATAAAAAATGGGAGTTTACGCGCAGCGCAGGATTCCTTTAGTGATCTTTTATTTCCTCTGTTACGTGGTCAGCCGATTATAGTATTGCCGGTATGAAATATATTGTTTCATTCTGGCAATACTTATATCCGGAGCATTCATTCAAGGATAAACTGCGCTAAGATTCTGTAGATTCTATTTGCGCTAATACGCTGGCCATTTCCAGCGCCGCCAACGCAGATTCGGCGCCTTTGTTGCCCAATTTAACGCCTGCGCGATCTATCGCTTGATCCATTGTGTCTACCGTAAGCACGCCAAACGCTACCGGCACGCCGTTTTCACGCGAGACTGCCGCTAAGCCGCTGCTCATAGCGGCAGAAATATATTCAAAATGCGGCGTTTCCCCGCGAATAAGCACACCAAGCGCAATTAGGCCGTGATATTTTTTTGTTTGCGCCAGTTTTTGCGCGGCGAGGGGCAGTTCCCAAGACCCCGGCACAAATATGGTGTCGATATCTTCGGGAGCAACATTGTGCTGTTTTAATGCGTTAACGGCGCCGTTCAGTAAATGCTGACCGATAAAATCGTTAAAACGCGCTTGAATAACCGCAAAACGCAGGCCGGCGCCGTTTAATTTTCCTTCGATAATTGCCATGCGTTATTTTCCTTCCATCTCGATTAAATGCCCCATGCGGTCGCGTTTTGTTTGCAGGTAGCGTTCATTAAATGGGTTGGGATCTGCCATAATCGGCAATTGTTCAACAATTTCCAAACCATAGCCTTCGATGCCGGCGCGTTTTTCCGGATTATTGGTAAGAATGCGCAGTTTCTTCAACCCTAAATCTGCCAAAATTTGCGCGCCAATGCCGTAGTTGCGAGCGTCTTCCGGCAAGCCCAGCGCCAAGTTGGCGTCTACCGTGTCTAAGCCGGTTTCCTGCAATTTATACGCCTTTAATTTGTTGTGCAGTCCAATGCCTCGGCCTTCTTGACCCCGTAAATATACAATAACGCCGCGGCCGGCTTCAGCGATCTTTTTCATTGCTAAATCTAATTGTTCACCGCAATCGCAGCGCATGGAGCGAAACACATCCCCAGTCAAGCATTCTGAGTGTACACGAACCAATGTTGGCTCATCGGTAGAAACGTCTCCCATTATCAGCGCCACATGTTCATCGCTAGAAATAGTAGAGCCAAACCCAATCGCGGTAAATTCACCAAATGAAGTTGGCAGGCGAACTGGTTCTGTAACACGGTGAACTAATTTTTCTGTTTGCTGGCGATATTTAATAAGATCTTCAATCGTAACAATGGGAATATTGTGTTTTTGAGAAAAAATTTCAAGGTCGGGCCGACGGGCCATTTTCCCATCATCGCGCATAATTTCACAGATAACCGCCGCCGGATATACTCCTGCCAGCCGCGCCAAATCTACACCGGCCTCTGTTTGCCCGGCGCGGCGCAGCACTCCGCCTTCCCGCGCGCGCAACGGAAAGGTGTGCCCAGGGGTTGTTAAGTCATCGGATTTTGTGTTTGGGTCAATCAGCGTCATAATCGTTTTTGAGCGATCAAACGCGGAAATTCCGGTTGTTACACCTTCTCGCGCTTCTACACTCACAGTAAACGCCGTGCCATATTTCGAGGTATTGTTGCTCGTCATCATGGGCAGGTTCAGTTCATCAAGCCGCTGGCTTTGCATAGTG
>JAKAOI010000454.1 GCA_021812265.1 Chloroflexota bacterium
TATTGATAGAGTTGGATGGGCCACCGGCGGAGGTTGCCGCAAGAATACAGGATGTTGCTGAAATTTGCCAAAACTATGACGCGCTGAATTGGAAGGTTGCCGCAGCGCCGGCTGAACGGACACTTTTGTGGAAAGGCAGAAAAGCTGCGTTCGCGGCGCTGGGACAGCTGGGCGCGCATTTATTTTTGCATGATGGCGTTGTTCCCCGGACGAAACTGCCGGAAGCGCTAAAACGCCTGACAGAAGTTGGCCGGCGTTCCGGTCTGCGTATTGCCACGGTTTTACACGCCGGAGACGGCAACATGCATCCTGTAGTGCTGTATAACGATGACCAAGAAGCGTTGGCAGAACAAGTTGCGGCGGATATTTTAACAATGTGTGTGGAATTGGGCGGCAGCATAACAGGTGAGCATGGCGTTGGCCTTGATAAACGGTTGTTTATGGAGGTGATGTTTACAGAAAATGATATGGCGGCGCATCAAAAATTGCGCCAAGCGTTTGATCCGCTGGGAATCAGTAATCCGGGAAAAATATATCCGGCGCCGAGTATGTGCGGGGAAGGCGCCAAAAAATACAAGCAGCATCCGCTTGAACAAAATGGGACTATTGCAAGAATGTGAGCTGCTAGAGACCTGAGTGTAAGCAAAGCATAGAGCAGAGATGCAGGAGGCAACGGGCCTTCTGACGGGGTTTGGCGCGCTCCCAAACTCCCCTTAATCCTTTTCATGTTCAGGTCTAAAAAATTTTTTTAATTAGGTGTTTTCAATGAGTATAAACGCTGAAAATGATTTATTCGCGCGGTTTGCGAATATGCTTTCCATTCCGTCTAAAGAAGACATTATTTTAGGGGTTGCGCCAAAAGTTATTTTATCGCCGGCGCATGTAGATCAAATATCCGCAATCTTAGCTTTTGCCTCCGCCGAAAATCTTGCTGTTATTCCACGCGGCGCCGGCACGCAAATGACAATCGGTTCGGCGCCGCAGCGCGCAGATATTCTTTTGGATTTGTCGCGCTTGAACGCCATTGTTGCTTATGAGCCGGGAGATATGACAATTACCGCGCAGGCCGGGGCTTCAATTGAATCAATTCAGCGCGCGGCCGCGGAGTATCGGCAGTTTTTAGCGATAGATCCCGATGCTGCCGATAGCGCCACTATTGGCGGTATTGCCGCAGTCGGGGTAAACGGCACGCGAAGAATGAAATATGGTGGTGTATATGATCAGATACTTGGCGCGCAATTTGTATTAGCCGATGGTTCAATAGCCCGCGCCGGCGGCAGAATCGTGAAAAATGTTGCGGGATATGATATTGCGCGTTTGTTATGCGGCTCTTTGGGGACTTTAGCGATAATAACCGAGATGACGTTCCGCTTGCAGCCTAAGCCGCCATTTACGCGCTGGATTGGTGTTCCCACGTCAAGTTTAGAAGCAGCGCGCGCCGTTGTACAATTAATCCGCGCGTCGCAGCTTTCGCCGTCTGCCATAGAGGTTTTACCCGCTGTTGACGGCTTTGTAACCGCGTTATTATTTGAATATACTGCTGCTGCAATTCAAGAGCAAGTTGCTGCGCTGCGGCAGCTTTTAGGCAAAGAATATGGCGCGTGGTATATTGCTAAACCCGTGTTTTCACTGCCGAAAGCGACTTTTTCACTAAGAATTTCTGCGCCGCCGTCGCAAACGTTTCCCATTTTACAGAAGACGTTGGCCGCCGCCGAAGGGATGAACATTTCTTGGGTTGCGCACGCCGGATATGGCGCTATTGAATGCTCGGCTGCCACAGACCCTGAAGCAATTTTGCAGATGGTTGGGCGCTTGCGGCCCATTTGCGAAGCCGCCGGCGGCGCGCTGGTTGTTTCCGGAGATGGATTGAGCGCTTTGCCCACATTGGATCCATGGGGAACTGTCGGATCTGCGCCGTTGATGCGCTCGGTAAAATCTTATTATGATCCCAAATCTATTCTTAATCCCGGCCGCTTTGTCGGCGGAATTTAACTCGATTGCAAAGGCGATGCGCTATGCTGACTGAAAAGAATGATGCAACGCAACATATGGTTCGCAAGCCGGATAAAGAGCTGCTGAACGCATGCATTCACTGCGGTTTCTGTCTCACTTCCTGTCCCACATATACGCTGTGGGGTGATGAATCAGATTCACCGCGCGGCCGCATTCAATTTATGAAAATGCTTGCTGATGATGAGCAGCAGCCGGATAGACAAATGATACAGCATTTTGATAGTTGTTTAGGCTGCGAGGCGTGTGTAACCGCTTGCCCTTCCGGTGTGCAGTATGGCGCACTGATTGAGGAAACACGCGCATATATCGAGCAAACTGTTCCGCGGCGTTTGCCCGATGCGGCGTTTCGATCGCTTCTTTTCAGATTGTTTCCTTACCCTAAAAGATTGCGGATGTTGAAGCCATTTTTATGGATCTATCAAAAAATTGGCCTCAGCGCTGTAATTCACTCACCGGTTGGGAACATATTGCCACAGCGGCTGCGAGCTTTACATACCATTTTGCCGCCGGTTCGTTTGCAACGTGACCGTATACCTGCCGTATCACCGCCAAAAACAGCGCGCCGGCTACGCGCAGGTATGATAACAGGATGTGTGCAAGACGCCTTT